>JAUXJL010000302.1 GCA_030624805.1 Acidimicrobiia bacterium | reverse complement strand
GGAGAAGTTCTTCCAGGGTATGGCTGACCGGCTCACCGTCCGGGCCCTCCATCACGACCCGTTGCACATCGAACTCGGCCATACGCTGGCGGCATTGTCCGCACGGAAAGATCGATGTCAGATCTGGCGAAACGGTGGCCACGGTCTCGAGCGCCCGCTCGCCCGACGCGACCGCGTGGCCGATGGCCACGGCTTCGGCACACAGGGTGGAGGAGTAGGCGGCATTCTCGACATTGGCACCGGTGTAGACAGCTCCGGAGGCTCCGATGACGGCCGCCCCCACTCGTAGCTTGGAGTAGCGGGCGTAGGCCAGCTCAGAGGCAGCTAGGGCGGCGGCTAATAGTTCCTGATCGGTCATGCCCGCGACGCTACCCGCTGTCGCCGAGGAGCGCAGCCACAAAGGGCTCCGGCTCGAAAGCGATGAGATCGTCCATGCCCTCGCCCACTCCGATGAGTTTGACGGGAAGATCGAGCTCCTGCTCGATGGCGAGGACCACACCGCCCTTGGAAGTCCCGTCGAGCTTGCTGAGCACGATGCCGGTCACACCAACTGCAGCTGTGAAGGTGTGCGCCTGGGTGATCGCGTTCTGGCCGGTTGTGGCATCGAGCACCAACAGCGTCTCGTCGATGGCACCCGCCTCCTTGGTGAGCACCCTGATGATTTTCTCGAGCTCTCCCATGAGGTTGCGGTTGCTGTGCAACCTCCCGGCGGTATCAACCATGACGACGTCGGCATCCAGCTCCCGGGCCCGCTCGAGAGCCCGAAAGGCAACCGCGGCCGGATCGGACTCAGGCTCGCCACCGACAAATTCGGCCCCGACCCGGTCCGCCCAGGTGGCAAGCTGCTCAGAGGCCCCGGCCCGGAACGTGTCGGCGGCTCCGACCACCACCTGCTTGCCGGCAGCCGAAAACTCACGAGCGATCTTGGCAATGGACGTCGTTTTCCCCGTGCCATTGACTCCCACCACCACAATCACGGAGGGTCGGGAACCTACTTGAAGGGTCCGATTGCGCCCGGCGAACAATCCAACAATCCCTGATAACAACGCGTCGCGGGCCGCGTCGGTGTCGGCCGGCCTGGAACCCCGCACCTGTTCAACAAGCGAGGTCGCCGTTCCGACACCAACGTCCCCGCTGATGAGAGTCTCCTCGAGGTCAGACCAGAACGCTTCGTCGAGGGTCCCCCGGCCGAACAGGCTCGATAGCCGACCCCCGACCGCGTGTCGGGTCCGCGCCAGGCGATCTCCGAGGGCGGGAGAGGCGGGTGGTGCCGGCGCCTGCCTCGGAGTGGCCGCTGGTGGCAACCTGCGCGGGGGACGAACCCGGGTCAGCGTCACGGCGCCAACAATGAGCAGGGCGAGGACGGCAACGATCACGACGATCACGAGCACGTTCATGGCTTGGGACGGATCACTGGACCGTTAGGTTAGAGAGGCGCTTGGCGACCACCTGAGTCGAGCCGCCTGGTTCCATGGTGATGCCGTACAGCGTGTCGGCGCCCGTCATGGTCTGCTGTTGGTGAGTCACGATGATCACCTGAGCGGAACTTCGGAGCAGCTCAACGAGACGGAGGAACCGGTGGAGGTTGGCATCGTCGAGAGCAGCCTCCACCTCGTCAAGCACGTAGAAGGGACTCGGTCGGGCTCGGAACACTGCGAACAGGAAGGCCAAAGCAGCAAGGGACCGCTCGCCACCAGACAGAAGCGACAATCGGCTGACTTTTTTACCGAGCGGCTGGGCTTCAATCTCCACTCCGGTCTTGAGGTGATCCTTGGGATCGGAGAGAATTAGCTTGCCGCGACCACCGGGGAACAACAGCGCAAAGTTCTCTGCGTAAAGGGCTGAGATATCTCTGAAGGCGCCCGCAAACAACGTTGCCATCTCGTCGTCGAGCGCCGTGATGACTTTGTCCAGTTCATTCGCCGAATCCTTCAAGTCGACCAACTGCCCATCGAGAAACTCGGCCCGCTCGGACAGGTCCTCATACTCCTGAGCCGCCAACGGATTGACCGGACCCATCCGCCGGACATCGGCTTCCAACGACTCCAGGTAGGCGTGCTGGTCGGTGCCTTCTGGAACCTCTACATGGGGAGCCGCGGTGGCCTGATCGACGGTGGCGTCCAGGTCTCGGCGCAAACCCTCGGCCACGGCTTCGATGCGGACCCGAAGGCCTTCGAGCTCCACCGCCAGCGTCGAACGTGTTTCCTTTGCTGCCGCAATCTGTTTGGTGAGCTCGCCGGCGCGGCTGCGGGCGTCATCGAGCCGCTCAACGGTTTGGCCCGAGGTTCGGCGCAGCTCGGCCTGGCGGGTGCGAAGGAACGCGACATGGACCGACACATGCTCCAGGGCGGCTCTGGCATTGGCTTCGACATACTGAAGTCGGACCAGTTCGGCCGGGTCGACGTGGAACCCGATCGCCCCCTCCAGCTCTTCCTCCACCGCCGCTTTGCGCGCCTCGAGGAGCTTGCGTCGCTCGGTGGCGGCACCCACGGCCGCAGCCGATTGCTCCCGAAGACGACGTGACTGCCGGCGGCGTTCGGCGATCTCCTGGCGGCGACGACTCAGCGCCTCCCAGGCGGCCTGACGGACGGCCTCGTCGCCCTCCAGATCGCTGACCCGCAACCGTAACTCGACGAGGCGCTCATCGCGGTGAAGCTTTTCCTCTTTGAGCGCTCCCATCCGATCCTTGAGACGAGCCTCCTCGCTGGCACCATCGGACACGGC
>JAUXJL010000125.1 GCA_030624805.1 Acidimicrobiia bacterium | reverse complement strand
AGTGGGGGAGAGGCCAGGTAGTTGGCCCGCACATCGGGAGAAATCCGGCCCTCGAAGTTGCGATTTCCCGACAGAACCGAGGCCGCGACGAGGTCGTGCTCGTGAATGGCGGCGCTGATCTCCGATGGGAGCGGTCCGCTGTTGCCGATGCACGTGGTGCACCCGTAACCCACCAGGTAAAAGCCGGCAGCCTCCAGGTCTTTCATGAGGTCGGAATCCTGCAGGTATTCGGTGACGACCTTGGAGCCGGGCGCGAAGGATGTCTTCACCCACGGCTGGCGGGTAAGGCCGCGTTCCCGGGCCTTGCGGGCTACGAGCCCGGCGCCCACCATCACGTCCGGGTTTGACGTATTGGTGCAGCTGGTGATGGCGGCGATCACGACGTCGCCGTGCTTCATGTCGAAGGTCTTTCCCTCAAAGGTGACGGTCGCACCGTCCAGGTCGGCGCCTTCGCTGACGGCAGGCCCGCCTTCGTCTTCCCATTCGGTGACCGAGCCAGGGCCACCACGCCCGGCTTTTCCGAATGTGTCCACTATGTCCTGGCGCCACTGGTTCTTCATGGCCGAGAGGTCGATCCGGTCCTGCGGGCGCTTCGGTCCGGCCAGCGCAGGCTCCACAGTCGACATGTCGAGCTCGAGGTTGGAGCTGTAGGTGATGGAGCGAGACTCATTGCGCCACATCCCTTGCTCGCGGTAGTACTGCTCGACCGTCTCGATCAGAGCCTCGTCGCGCCCGGTGAGGTGCATGTAGCGGGTGGTCTGCTCGTCGACCGGGAAGAATCCGACTGTGGCGCCGTACTCCGGGGCCATATTTGCGATCGTGGCCCGGTTGGCGAGCGGCATGTCGGCGAGCCCCGGCCCATGAAACTCGACGAATTTGCTGACCACTCCGTGATCCCGAAGCATCTCGGTGACCCGGAGCACCAGATCGGTGGCGGTAGCACCCTCCGGCAGCTTTCCGTCCAGGCGGAAGCCAACCACCTCGGGGATGAGCATGTAGATCGGCTGGCCGACCATAACGGCCTCAGCCTCGATGCCTCCAACGCCCCATCCGAGCACCCCGATGCCGTTGATCATCGTGGTGTGGCTGTCGGTGCCGACCAGACTGTCGGGATACAGGTTGGTTCCGTCGTCCCAGGCAACCTTGGCCAGGTACTCGAGGTTCACCTGGTGGACGATTCCCGTCGCGGGGGGCACTACCCGGAAGTTGTCGAATGCCGACTGACCCCACTTCAGGAACTCATACCGTTCTCGATTGCGCTCGAACTCCTTCTCGGAGTTGATGAGCAGCGCCATGCCCGAGTTGAAGGCATCAACCTGCACCGAGTGATCGATGACCAGGTCACATTGGACCAGCGGATTTACCTTTTGGGCGCTCGCCTCGTTGCCGGTCATCCGGACCACCGCCGCCCGCATGGCGGCCAGGTCGACCACGGCGGGAACCCCTGTGAAGTCCTGGAGGACGACCCGGCCCGGGGTGAATGCAATCTCAGTTTCGCCAACCGCGGTGGCGTCGAAGGCGGCCAGGGCCTTCACGTCTTGGTCCGTGACGATGCGCCCATCATGGTGGCGGAGAACGGCTTCCAACAACACCTTTATCGTGTAGGGGAGTGAGTCGACGTCGGCTATCCCCGCCAGGGCATCGAGCCGGTAGACGGTCCGGTCACCGAGCGGGGTTGCGAGCGTGGCGTTGGCCCCAAACGGGTCCTGCGGCATGGCAAATCTCCTCGAGCGACTCGGCTCCAGCCTACCGGGATGTCCGTCAACGTCTCCGGGGTTGATTCCCACCACGGTCCGGCTCTACGATCGCCCGATGCCCACGAGGATTCGAATCGCCACGGCCTTTGATGCCGGTCAGGTTCACGCCATTTATGCGCCCGCCGTGACCGAGTCGGCAACGTCCTTCGAGACTGAGGTGCCGTCGGTTGACGAGATCGTCCGCCGCATCGACGGCACATTGACGACCTACCCCTTCATCGTCGCTGAGCGTGACGCTGAGATCGTGAGCTTCGTGTACGCCCGCCGGTGGCGGGAGCGGCGGTCCTACGACTGGGACGTCGAGATAACCGCGTTCGTAAAGGACGGGAATGAGGGGCGTGGCATCGGGCGAGCCATGTATACCGCCTTGATCGACCTAATGGCAGCGCAGGGGCTGGCCAACGCCGTTGCAGCCGTCACAGTCCCAAACGAGGCGAGCAGCAAGTTCCACGAGTCGATGGGTTTCCACCTGGCGGGCACGTTCCCGTCGTGTGGCTATAAGCTCGGTGCCTGGCACACCGTCGAGTTCTGGTGGCGGCAGCTGGCCGACTTGCCGGACGAGCCTCGGCCACCCATCCCGTTCAAGACCTTCCGGACCTTCCCTGAGTGTGAGCAGATTCTGGCAAACGCTGCTGGAATGCTCGACGGCTAGTCCCTGCGAAGGGAGAAGCCGACGACGTTTCCTTCCGGGTCCTTGACGGCCGCCAAGCGGTCACCCCACGGTCGATCAACCGGTTCGATGACAGAGTCGGCCCCCAGGTCGAGACACTGCTGGTAGGTAGCGTCGAGGTCGTCAACTCGCACCCAGAAGGTCACCGCACCGGGGCGCTGATGCGATCCGTCCGATTGGTCGAAGCCGAAGTAGATATCTCCGAGGTCAAAACCTACGTGTCCTTCCTCTTCAACGACCTCCTCGGGGTCGACTCCCAGGGCCTGCACATAGAAGCCGGAAAGGGATGCGAGGTCGTCGGCGTAAAGGATGACTGTGTCAATGGCAGCGTTCGTCATGTCTCGATGCTAGGTACGATTTATCCATGGCCCCATTGCGCCTCGAGGAAACGACGGGTTGGCCGGCGTTCTTCTTGTTCGCGTTGTCCGGAGGGTTGTTGTCATTCGGGCTGGTGGCGGCCGCCTCAATTGGGATCTTCGTGCTCCCGTTGGCTGGGGTGTTGTTTGCGCTCGTGATGAGAAACGCGCCCGATCCGAAAGATCGTTGGGGTGTGCTGGCCGGCCTTGGCGCAGTCGGACATTTTTATCGGCATTCTCGGTCGCAATTACCGGCCGTGCGCAGAAACCGGGTCTGCGGTGGCGCGACCCGGAGACGAGGGCCCTTTCTCCTGCGGTGGGTTTGATGGAAGGCCATCGTTGGCGATCGACCTGCTCCTCATCGCTGCCTCTCTCGTTTTTTACCGCCGGCGCCCCCTCGACATTGCCGTCTCCGACCGAAAGTAAAGGGCGGCGGCCCGGTACACTTCCCGCTCCGCCACATGAGGACTCATGATCGACGAAGCTGCGCTTCGAGCCGCCGTTGGGCAGGTCGAAGACCCTGAGATTCACCGGTCGATTGCCGATCTCAACATGCTCAAACAGCTCGACGTCGATGCCGATGGATCGGTCCGCCTGGTCGTCGCCCTCACCGTGGCCGGCACTCCCCTCGAGGAAAAGCTCAAGCAGGACCTGACAGATGCCGCCATGACAGTGAGCGGCGTCGGCGCGGTCGCTGTCGAACTCACCGTGATGACCGACGAGGAGCGGTCCCAACTCACCGCCACCCTGAAAGGTGGGTCCGATGCGCGTGAGGTCACGATCTCGGCCCGAACCCGGGTTCTCACCATCGCCAGCGGCAAGGGGGGCGTTGGTAAGTCGTCGGTGACCACCAACTTGGGAGTTGCCCTCGCTCGGGACGGAAAGTCGGTTGGTGTCATCGACGCCGACGTGTGGGGGTTCTCCATTCCCAAAATGCTCGGAATCGAACGTTCCCCAACGGTGATCGACCAGTTGATCATGCCCCCCGAAGCTCACGGCGTGCGCGCCATTTCGATGGACTATTTCGTGCAGCCCGACCAGGCCGTCATTTGGAGAGGCCCCATGTTGCATAAAGCACTCGAGCAGTTCCTCGTCGACACGTACTGGGGCGACCTCGACTACCTGCTCATCGACATGCCGCCCGGGACGGGGGACATCGCCATCTCTATGAGCCAGTTTCTGCCTCGGGCCCAGGCCGTGCTTGTGACGACTCCCCAGCCAACGGCCCAGCGGGTGGCCAGGCGGGCTGCTCTCATGGCCGACAAGGTCAATCAGGAAGTGCTCGGAGTCGTGGAGAACATGTCGTGGTTCACCGGCGACGATGGGAAGAAGTACCAGCTGTTTGGAGAGGGGGGCGGTCGGCTTTTAGCCCAGGAGCTCGAGGTCCCGTTGCTCGGCCAGGTGCCTCTCCTACCGGCCATGCGGGAGGGGGCCGATCAGGGAGTACCGGTTGAATTGGCTGCTCCGGACTCCGAGGCCGCCGCGGCGTTTCGAGACCTTGCACAAAAAGTCGACAACCTCAAACCACGACTTCGGTCCCATCCGGAATTGATCATTAGCTAGAAGCGGGAGCCAGCATGCAAGTGAGGATTGGATTGGCCGACACCGGCACCGATGTGGACGTCGAAGTAGAGGACGTCGACGCCTTTGTCAGGGAATTGGAGGCCGCCATCGAATCTGCCGCGTCTCTCCGGTGGGTAGAAGACTCCGAACACGGGCGATACGCCATCTCCGTCGCCAAGATCGCCTACGTCCACATCGAAAGCGAGAGGACCCGCACGGTCGGCCTGCGCTGAGGCAACGCACCTGCCAACGCATATGAGGCCGCGGTATGAGCGGGGCGCGAGAACGTAGCCGTCAGGTCCTCAAGAACGTGCCTCGGCTACTGCGGCGCGAACCTCAGGGACCAGGGCCGCAAACCTGCGGATCTGCTCGAGGGGGTCACCGTCCGGCCAGAGGATGAAGGTGTCGATGCCGTGTTCGAGGGCCAGGCCGGCGAGTTGGTCGACCCATTGCTCGGCCGGGCCGCGCAGGAAGTCTCCGGTTGGGCCGTCGGTGATGACGCCGTTCACGTTGGCCAACCGTCGGATGACGGCCGGGTCCCGGCCGGCGCCTTCGGCAGCTTCATCGATTATGGCGTGACGTCCGTTGAGCCCGGCGACGGGCATCCGGGGTATGGAGGGAAGCCATCCATCGGCCGATCTTCCAAGCAACGCGAGGGAGCGCGGGCCGCCAACACCGAGCCAGATCTCCATTGCGTGGGCGGGTTGGGGCCCGGCGTGGACTCCGTCGATACGGTAGTGCTCGCCTTCGAACCGGATCCCACGCTCGTCGGACCACAGGAGTCGGATGACCTCGATCGCTTCCTCGAGGGCTCGGAGGGCTTGGCCTGGTGTCAGGCGCGGTCTGCCCATCCCCTCGATCGCGTCCCAGAAGGCGCCGGCGCCGAGTCCGAGCTCAAAGCGGCCGTCGCTCAATATGTCGATGGAAGCCGCGGTCTTGGCAAGTACGGCTGGAGGTCGGAGGGGCAGGTTGGCGACGTCCGTGAAAAACCGCACACGTTTGGTTTGAGTTGCCAGTCCGGCGATGAGGGAGAAGGTGTCCAGAAACCGTCTCTGGTACGGGTGATCTTGAATGCCGACCAGGTCGAGGCCGACGCGGTCGGCCTCTTGTACGACGGCGGTCACTTCCCGAAGCAACTTCGCCTCTGGTATCGGGAAGATTCCAAATTCGAGCGGACGTCCGTAATCGGTCATCGTAACCTTCCGGTCTCAGCGGCCACCGAATGGGCTCTGCGAAGGTTCCGAACGCTGGTTCGTGTGAATACCAAGGTCATTGTTCCTTCGCTCGCCCCCAACAGGCTTCTTCTGCCGGACCTCAGATGGGGAGGGTAGACCCGATGCGCCGACGAAACGCAACGCGTGGTGCCGGGAGCCAGAACCGGTAATTGACTCGCATAGGAGACGGGCATGTTGGCTTCGGCCCACGTGGCGAAGCTGGTGGGCGGTCGGACCGAAACGGTGTTGGCCCGGGCGATCTTCTCTTCCGCATCGGGACCGAAATAAGTGTGGGCTTCGAAATAGGCGAACATGTCTCGCATGCCAAAGGGATCATCGGTGGTCTGTGTGTAGGCCCGGTTGTGGCCTTGACTGTTGAGTGTGGCGACAATGTCGTCCCAACTCATGAGGTCGCCGGCCAGCGACAGATACTGCCCGTTGCCAACGGAGTCTGGTTGTTCGAACGCTCCCGCCACGATGTTGCCCAGCTCGGCTATGTCGCCCATGTGCATGCCACGCACGTCCGGCTTCATCAGGCCCGACCAGGTTGACGCACCGGTGGGCCCCGGGTGTGCCTCGTACATGGGCGAGATCAGATTCTGGTAGTAGAACGGCGGCTCGACGAAAGTGAACCGTCGGAAATCGGCGTCTTCCACCACGTTGTTGACGCTGGCCTTGTTTGTGAAATGGGCAACGTTGAATTCGTGATGGGAGATCTCGTCAACGTTCGGCAGGGTTGACCAGATGTAGTGCTCGACGCCGGCTGCCTTGGCAGCCTCGACTGCCGCACTGCCCTGGGCGATCT
>JAUXJL010000207.1 GCA_030624805.1 Acidimicrobiia bacterium | reverse complement strand
GGTCGCCTCGGTTACAAACAATACAATGGCGCGGGACGCTTCGAAGCGATGGAGCCGAGCGAGCCGCCGCTCTCGGCTAACAGACCAAATGGTCAGCCTGGCTCAAGTAGCTACCTACTCATCGTGTTAAGTCGGCCCTATTCTCCAGCAGCCGACACAGAGCCGCCGCATCCAGATCGCCAAGCCCTTCGGCAATCGCCTCTTCATAGAACGGCAAGCTCGTGTCCAGAAGAGGTGTCGGTACTCCCAGGTCTCGGCCGGCGTCGCCGATGACCGTGATGTCCTTGATGAACATCTTCAGCTTGGCGGCGGGTGGGTAATCGTCGGCAACCATCATCGGGCCGCGTATCTCGAAAATGCTGGACGTGCCAACGCCGGCTGATATGACCTCGAGGATCTGCTGGGGGTCAAGGCCGCTCTTCATGCCGAGCACGAACGCCTCGGCGGTCGCGAGATTGTGGACCGAGACCAGCAAGTTGGCGACGTATTTCATTCTTGAACCATTGCCGAACTCACCGAGTTCGAACGTGCCCTTGCCAAGCACGTCGAAAACCGGCCGGAGCCGGACCAGCGCCTCGGAGTCCCCACTGGCGTAGATGACAATTTCGGCGGTCGCGGCCTGCAACCCGGTTCCGCTGACGGGTGCGTCGACCATAACGACCCCGGTGGCGCCCAATTCATGGCGGGCCCGTTCTTTGGATTCCAGTGGAAACGTGCTCATCTCAACAACGATGAGGTCGGCATGTGCTCCCTGCATGAGTCCCGCCTCGCCCTCGACCGCGTCAATGAGCGAGTCGGTGCTCGGGAGGGCGGTCAGCACAATGTCGGAACCGGCCGCCACCTCGGCCGCCGATGAAACTGCCTTACCACCCACCTCTCGCCATGCCGCTCGGCGGGTCTCATCGATATCCCAGCCAACGACCGGGAAACCTGCTTTCAACAGATTTGCTCCATAGGCCGTGCCCATGATGCCGATGCCAACCAACCCGATCCTCTGCAAGTGGCCTCCCGCGGTGACTGAGGTCCATTCAAGCCTGTGCCGCTCGGAACCAAAACCGCGGCCTCGGGCGGCCATGAAGGTGGACAACCTCTCAGCGTCGATCTTTCGGTTGCCGGCGACGATGCGCGGTTGGGGCAGGTCGACGATTACCGAGGATCGGGTGGTGCATGATTTCACCCCCGGCACCCATCGAGAGTCCTTAGAGGTCGGCCAGAAAATTGTTTATGGCCGACAGCATCTCCCCGGGTTGCTCGAGCTGAGGGCAATGCCCGCAATCGGGGATCACCACCATGTCCGCCTGCGGGATCTGTTCGGCGACCCGGCGGCCCATCTCGGGCGGGGTTGTCTGGTCGATTGCGCCGCCAATCACAAGTGTGCTGTTGGCTATTCGCGGCAGGTCGTCGTGCAAGTCGAGGACTGCCAATGCCCGGCAGGCGGCGGCAAAAGCGGCCGGATTGACGCCGACCAGAACGCTCCGGCGCTCTTCCAATGCGGCGGGGTGGGCTTCGAGGTAGGGCGGCGGAAAGATCCGCTGCAGCGCCACATCGGCAACCGCCGGCATGCCCCCTTCCTCTGCCAAGTCACTCATGGTGGTGAAGGCTCCTTTTCGCTCATCCGAAAACGCTGCGCCGGTGTTCGAGGCGATGAGAGGGCCGAAGGCTCTGCCGTGATCTATGGCCAGGGTCAAGGCAACGAACGAACCCAGTCCGTTCCCGAGGACCACTGAGTCGGTGTCACACCCGAGCTGGGCCATGGCAATGGCCACTACGTCGGCGAAGTCCGCCACCGAGGGGTTAGGCGTCGGCAGCGAGGTCGAAGCTCCGAACCCGGGCAGGTACAAACGATGCACCGTGTGGTGCTCAGACAATGATCGAGTGACTTCTGCGAACGCCTCCGGGCCGGTCAAGAGTGAATGAACAATGACAAAGTCCGGGCCGCTTCCGGTTGTATCCACCTCAATGGCACCGTGTTCAGCCTCGAGCAGCATTTTCCCTCCCGATCCCCAGGCGCGGGCACCAGGCCTACCCGGTGGTTGGTGCTTTGAGTTTATGGCCTCAGTTGCCTGCTTCGAATAGGCCGAACTTCCAATCCGGGTCGCCTGCAAACATCGTGTTTTGGAATTGCGAACGCTGGCCCATGTTTCGAGATCGTTCCACCACGCTCCGGCCAAGTGCCAGCTGTGACCGCTGCCAGTTCTCCAGCGCCGCATCGAGACCATCGCCCTGGTCTTGGAGCGCATCCCGTAGCGCCCAGGCGTCGGCCGCAGCCTTGGCCGTTCCCGCCGCAACGTGCGGCCGGGCTGAAAAGGCCGCATCACCCATGATGCAGACCCTGCCGAACACCAATTGGGGAGACGAGAGGTCGAAGATCACCTGCACAAAGGGCTGCATCGAGGCCAGCACGACCTCTCTAATGGAGGGGGCAAGGCCGGCTGCGGCCGATCGCATCTCTGCCACATGCTCGATCTGAACGAGCCCGGGCGGAACTGAGGAATCGCGCCGCTCGCCATAGCGATCGGTCATCAGATCTTCGAACGGGCCCCCAGTTGGGTAGTTGCGATACCAAACGAAGTTTTGAAGACGTCGCCCTGGCTCGGTAGCCCCTTCTTCGCCTGGTATGGCGTAGACGAGGATATGGCCGGGGCTCAGCACCTGGTACAGCATCGAATCGGCAAGGTCTTCGAGTGCGTCGGGGGAGAGACCTACCTCGGCGGCTGTGCCACGCCATGCGACGTAGCCGACATAGGCGGGGTCGGTGGCGGGAAGCAAGATTCGTCTGGCAGTCGAGGAAACGCCGTCGGCACACACCAGCAGGTCGGCTTCGACGGCTGTTCCGCCGGCAAAGCCGATAGTGACCGTCGAGCCCGATTGCTCGAATGTAGTCATCTCGTGGTCGAGGTGATAGCGATCCGGAGGGAACGCCTCCAACAGGGCCCGGTACACCGTGTTCCAGGAACTGAAGCGGAAGCGGTCGAGGTCGGCGCTCAGCTCGGTGCCTCTGGCATCGACGTATTTCCACCATGACAGCTCGAGGCTCACCCGATCATCGTCGCCGCCGCGCTCTGTGAAGTAGCGCTCGGTCATCGGCAACACGACGATTCCCGCACCGCGGGCCTGGAGGGCCGCGCTTGACCGCTCGTAGACGTGTACATCGAGGCCCAGCTCATGCAGCAGAACTCCGGCGGTCAAGCCGCCGATCGACCCACCGGCGATAGCTACCCGTAGCCGAGCAGTCACGTCAGGGGTCGCCGGAGGTGGGCGGCGTGTCGAGTACCAAACATCCCCGAGCCCATTGTCGGAGGCTAGCCGGAGGAGGGTCTGGGTAAGCTCGACAGCCGAACCAAGAAGAGTGAGTCGATGCAGGCGATCCAGGTGAGCGAAACCGGAGGAAGCGAAGTACTGGCGTACGTCGATGTGCCCGACCCGACTGCGGGGCCGGGTCAAGCCCGTGTCGAGCTCGAGGCAAGCGGTGTCAACTTCATCGACGTCTATCAACGAACCGGGCTTTATCCCATGCCGCTTCCCCTTGTCCTCGGACAGGAAGGAGCGGGAGTTGTGCAGGAGGTGGGGCCGGGGACAGAAGGTGTCGCGGTAGGTGATCGTGTGGCGTTCACAAGCATTCTCGGCGCTTACGCAGAGCAGATCATTGCACCGGTCGAACGACTTGTGGCGGTGCCCGATGACATGGACCTGAAAACGGCCGGAGCCATCATGCTCCAGGGGTTGACAGCCCACTACCTCAGCCACGATACCTACCCGCTGGGACCCGACTCGAGCTGTCTCATCCACGCCGGCGCCGGGGGGGTGGGCCAGCTGTTCATTCAAATGGCAAAACGGCTGGGGGCAACGGTGTTCGCCACTGCCGGGACCGCCGAGAAGGCCGAGTTGGCGGGCGCGGCCGGAGCCGATCACGTCATTCTGTATCGCGAGTCGGATTTTGCAGAGGAGGTTCGGTCCGTAGTAGGGGAGCGGGGCCTCGATGTCGTGTACGACTCTGTGGGCATGGACACTTTTGACCGGGGGTTAGAGCTGCTGAGGCCGAGGGGACTCATGGCACTGTTTGGCCAGGCAAGCGGCCCGGTGCCACCCTTCGACCTGTCCAGGCTTGGGCGAGGCGGGTCGCTCTACGTGACCCGGCCGACGCTCGGAAACTACATAGCGACCCGAGAAGATCTAGGACGGCGGACGGCCGACCTCTTCGGTTTGGTCAGGTCGGGTGAGGTCAAGGTTCGCATCGGCGCTACCTACCCGCTGGCCGAAGCGTCTAGCGCTCACGACGCCCTCGAGGGCCGGCTGACAACCGGCAAAGTGTTGCTCATTCCATGACACGGCCGGCTCCCGCCCGGACCGCACGGCAACGCGACGCGCCGCCGTGTAGGGTCCGAATACCGACCATCGGAGGGACGAAATGGGAGGCAACCTGACCGAGTTCCAGCACGTCAACCCCGATGGGGCCTTTGACCCGTCGCGGATATACAGCCACATCGTGGTGCCACCGCCAGGAAGGGTGGCATTTCTGGCCGGTCAGTGGGGCG
>JAUXJL010000093.1 GCA_030624805.1 Acidimicrobiia bacterium | reverse complement strand
GACGTCATCGTTGACATGACCCTTGACGCGTTCTCCGCCGCTCGCGACGAGTCGTCCGTTGGCTATCAAGACAATCGGCCCAAGAGTGAACTGGTCGTGCTCGCCACCACCGACGGTCGAACGGGGGATCGCGTCGAGCCGGGCAATGACGTCGGTGAGGAGGGCCGGGTGAGCAGCCTCGGGTACGGTCCTGAAGGCTTCGTCTTCGTATACGACAGCTTCGGCGCCGAAACCTACTCGCAGTCACTGTGGCGCTCTACCAATGGTCGATCCTGGGAGCAGGTCGGGTCAGACGATGAGCCGAACCAGGGTCCAATCGTGGGAGGCGACGACGCGTACTTCAGTTTCCGGTATGGCCGTCGGGCTGGAGTAGCCCGGTCGACAGACGGGGTCAACTGGACCACCGTGTATGAAACGGATGATGCCGGGAGCTACTTCAACACGCTGGCAGCCGACGAAATGGGAGTAGTGGCGATCGGCCAACACAACGAAGGAAGCGTTGCCCCGCAGCTCACCATCTCCAAGGATGGTCGAACCATGGACTTCGACTACGAGCTCGGCCTCGTCACGGTGACAGAAGACGCCTCCGGCGATGTGCTCACCACAATCGACTTCGACGTCTTCGAGCTTGATCCGCCCGATCAGTTCCAGATCGACGAGGATACCGGAACCGTCACAATCACCGATACGGACGGCACCGTGTTGATGGTGATCACCGAAGCCGAGGCTGAGGCTTCCTCGCAAGAGACCGAATACGTCGAGGACTACTCAATCCCAACCCCGGCTCTTGCCTTCTCCCCGGACGGAACCGAGTGGTTCACAGTCACGACTTCCGGACTCGAGGTGGCTTGGGCCCAGGGAGCTGCGGTCGGCAAGGACGCCATCGTCATCGTCGGTGAGTCCGCAGGTGGCTACGCCGCATACGGATCCTCCAGTGAAACAACGGTGATCCTCAGCGATGGGTCCACAGCGGGTTTCGCGACGGCTACGACCCTGGCGGTGCCCGGTGATTTCGCGCCGGAAGCACAGCAGACATATGTGTGGGTCGGTCGACGCCGCTAGCTCGAGCTGATCCCCGGAGACGTGGGCTATGAGGAGGCTAGCCTCGCGCCATTGGCGAGCTTAGGGAGCGGGGTATGCACGTTGTATCGGCCGATGAGCTGAAGGCAATGGTCGGCACCGACCTCGGGGTATCCGATTGGTTCACCATCGACCAGAACCGCATCAACGCATTCGCCGACACCACCGTCGACCACCAATTCATCCACGTCGATGAGGAGCAGGCAGGCCAGACCCCATTGGGCGGGACCATTGCTCACGGATACCTCACGCTCTCCCTTCTGCCGTTCCTCACAGCCGGGTTCCGCGTGGTGCCCGAGAACCTCGTCATGATGTTCAACTACGGCCTCGATCGACTGCGGTTCGTCACCCCGGTGCCGGCGGGCAGTCGCGTGCGAGCTCACGGCGTACTCGTGGATGTCAATGAGAAAGGCCCCGGCCAGACCCTCATCAAGATCGAAATCTCCGTTGAGATCGAAGGCGAGGACAAGCCGGCACTCATTGCCGAGACCCTGACGATGGCGATCACCTCCAGCTGATGCGAGCCGTCATCTGTTCTGAGCTCGGCCCGATCGACAAGCTGACCCTTGGCGAACTGCCGGACCCCGAACCCGGCCCCGGTGAAGTGGTCATCGATGTGCAGGTGGCAGCGTTGAACTTCCCCGACACACTCATCATCGAGGGCAACTATCAGTTCAAGCCCGACCTACCGTTCTCCCCGGGTGCTGAGGCGGCCGGGGTGATCGCGGTAGTCGGCCAGGGGGTGGAATGGGAGGTTGGGACGCGGGTGGTCGCGTTCCACACCGAGGGGGCTTTCGCCGAGAAGTGGCTGGTTCCGGCAGCTCTGGTGCTTCCACTCCCGACCGGATTGTCGTTCGAACAGGCGGCCGGGCTCACGGTCGGCTACGGAACCTCCTATTACGCCCTCAAGCAGCGAGCCGGACTCCAATCGGGCGAGACCCTGCTGGTGCTCGGAGCAGCCGGCGGGGTTGGGTCTGCTGCTATCGAGCTGGGAAAAGCGATGGGCGCCACTGTGATCGCAGCAGCCTCCACGAACGAGAAGCTGGCGTTCACTGAATCATTGGGCGCCGATCACACCATCAACTATGGAGAGACCAACCTCCGGGAGGCCGTCAAAGAGATCACGGATGGCGGGGGCGTCGACGTGGTGTACGACCCGGTGGGCGGTGAGCTCTCAGAGCCGGCGTTTCGGAGCATCGCGTGGAATGGCCGATACCTGATTGTGGGATTCGCCGCCGGTGAGATTCCCGCCATACCCCTCAATCTGCCCCTCCTGAAAGGCGCATCCATAGTTGGCGTCTTCTGGGGAAGCTGGGTACAGCGGGGTGGAGCCGACGCCGCTGAGAATGTCCGCGAGCTATACGAAATGGCCGCGGCCGGCACGATCGAGCCTCGTATCAGCGCCATTCACGAGTTCGAGAACTTCGCCGAGGCCTTCGCCGACCTCACCAGCCGCGCTGCCATGGGCAAGGTCCTCTTGCGAGTCGCCGGGGACTGAGCGGTCCCGGTTGGAACTCTTCTCCCTCCCCTCGAGGTGTTTTGTCGCGGTCCGTGTGCGACGGGTTGGTGGGTCCGGCGCTCGTACTCTTCCTTCCCCGTTGGGGTGAAGGTGGCGCCGCCCGGAGGGCCGGTGACCGAAGAAGGCAACCACTCCAACGAGGCCTGCCCGGAGAAGAGCGATAGCCGCGCCTACCAGACGCCCTATTCCTCAAACCCGGCGCGCAACTTGCGCATGCCGGATAACCAGCGGTCATAGTCGGCGGCCTTGTTCTGGAAGTACTGGGCCACCTCGGGGTGCGGAAGAATGAGGAACCGCTCGTCTCTGAGACCCTCCACCACCGACCCTGCCACTTCGTCCGGGCCGATCATGATGCTCTTGGCCCAGGCCGCCGCCGCTTTCGAGCCGCCGCCGGCGAGATGACCCATGGGTGTGTCCACGAACTGGGGCGCCAGACAGGACACGCGTATGCCGCGATCGCCGTAGGTGATGGCCAGCCACTCGGCGAGAGCCACGGCGGCGTGTTTTGTGACGGCGTATGGAGCGGAGTCGAGACTCGTGGTCACGCCGGCCGCCGAGGCCGTCAGGAGCAGGTAGCCCACTCCCCGGGCCACCATGGCGGGGATGACCGCCCGGGCAGCATGTACCTGGGACATGACGTTGACATCCCAGGTCCGCTGCCACACTTCGACGTCGGCGTCAACGTCCCCGCCGGTTGCGATCCCGGCGTTGGCACAGAAAAGATCGATCGGGCCCTGATTGGCCGAGACCTCCTCCACAAGGGTCGACACCGATGCTGGGTCGGCGGCGTCCAGTTGGTGAGAACTACCACCGATCTCGGCCGACACGGCGTCGGCGGCACCACCATCCAGGTCTGCTACCGCTACGTGACGCGCTCCCTCACGATGGAAACGTCGGGCGAGGGCAGCACCGATCCCACCACCCGCCCCGGTGACCACTACTACCCGACCGTCCAGTTCCATGTGCTTCCCTTTCATCGCGCTCAGCATCGTATGGCCCAATTCCCGGGTACAAGCCTCTCGGGCTGCATCGGTGCCGCCATTCAGATAGGTTTGAGTCAGGCACTGTAGGAGAGACTGTGACATCCGAGGTAATCCCCGTCGATGAAGATCAGCTTCGGGTCGAAATCCGGAACCACTACGCCGAGGTGGCAACGAGCCCGGACCACGAGTTCCACTTTCACACCGGTCGAGAAGCGGCCCGTCGGGTCGGCTACGACGAATCCCTGATCCACGGATTGTCTGACGAGGTGATCGCATCGTTCGCTGGGGTTGCCAATCCATTCCACTTCGGTTTGCCAGAGTCGGGGGAAACGGTCCTTGACATTGGCTCTGGAGCCGGTGTCGACTCGATCATCGCGGCCAAGGCGGTCGGGCCCAAGGGGCGGGTAATCGGCGTCGACATGACTCCGGAGATGCTCGAAGCTGCCCGTCGCAACGCCGAGCGGATGGGGCTTGACAACGTCGAGTTCCGGGAGGGGCTGGTCGAACGCCTGCCTGGGGAGCCCGACTCGATCGAGCTGGTCATCTCAAACGGGGTGCTCAACCTGATGGTCGACAAGCATGGTGCGTACAAGCAGGTAGCCCGGGCCTTGAAGCCGGGTGGACGCTTCCAGATAGCCGACATCTGCGTCGACAAGCCGGTCTCGGAATCAGCCAAGCGCAACATCGATCTCTGGACCGGTTGAATAGCCGGTGCCCTGCCGTGCGCAGGATGGGAAACTGTCATCACAGGCGTCGGTTTTGTTGATCTCGAGTTCGGGCCAAGCGTAGATACATACGAGGGAGCCCTCGGCGAGAAGAACGCCCGACTGTTCGGTACCTGGGGCTACCCGTTCCGCGCCCGCAAGCCCTTATAGCGATCCTGATTCCTCGAAAGAGCAGCATCCAGCAGCGCTTCCAAACGCAACCGGATCGGCGCTGGTGGGGTTCTTATTGCAGTACACGGAGAACCCGACAGGAGACGACCCCGATGACCACCGACTATGCCGAGGCCTACCGAATCGAGCGTATGGCCCATGCGGATACGAGGCGGCAGGAACGTGAAGCAGCATCGAAGTACAGGGCCAACCGGATCGCTTCTGCTGATCGCCCAGTCCGCACCGCCATGGGAAATCAGCTGATCAGGATGGGAGAGCGCCTCTCCACTGCACCTGCGCCTTTGACTTCGGAAATCAGGGACGTGGCATAGATCCGACATTCGGCTGAGCACAAGGCGGGAAGCCATTCTTCTGGACAATCCCGAGCGAGGCTCGAATCAGTCGTGACGGCATCTCGAGCAGGAGTCATTACTCCGAACCGACCTTCGTTCAGCCCGAGTCCATCATGTTGTTGCCCGAGGGGCTCTCGTCCTCATCCACCGGCTCGAGGGTGATCCACAACCGTGGGAAATCGGCCTTCGACACGCCCACCCAAAGCTCCACCGAGTCGGGTGCGGCGAAGGTGCCGGCTGAAATATGGAGCTCGTCACGGCTGAACCAGAACTCGTACAGGGAGCCATCGGGTGCGGGAGGGAGGCCTTCAATGTCGAGCACTACACGAGTCCCGTTCCACTCGTTCCAACCACGTACAACTCCTGACGCGTCCGGGGCCTCCGATGTGCCGGGGATGGCAACCTCCCAGTCGGGAGCCGTGCTCGGCAAACCGGCCCATACCGCTATCGCACCGAGTGCGGCCGCCGCCCCACCTCCGAGCGTCCAAAGCCATCTTCGTGGACGTGGGGGCGCCACCGGCTGCGGCGTCTCACCAATCATCGCGACCACCCGATCCTCGAGGGTTGGTGACGGCTCGACCCAGAACGACTGATCCTCCAACACTTGGCGCGACGTTTCAAGTGCATCCCACTCGTTGCGACAGTCCGAGCACGAACCGAGGTGATCTAGCTCCGGCTGACTGGCTGCACCCGAGAGAAATGCGCTGCGAGCATCATCACAGTTCATGCTGTCGCCTCCTGCAGATGGGAGAGCAACGTGGCCAATCTCCGGTGGGCGCGGTGCGATCGGGATTTGACGGTGCCCAGGGCGACTCCGAGCCGCTGTGCAGTTTCTTCCTGTGAAAGACCGAGGAAGTGGGTGGCCTCAATGACCTCACGCTGGGCACTGGGCATCTGGTCGAGTGCGATTCTGATCTCCCATGCCTGCCACGTGCTCTCGAACGCCTCCGGGAGGATCGCGATGTCGGTGTTTGAATCCAACGGAACGCGCCCACCATGTCGGCGTTCGCGCCGATAGACGTCTACTGCAGCGCGTCGGGCGATCGCATACAGCCAGGGTTTGAGATCCCGAGTGACGTCAAACCGATCGGCCGCTCGCCAGGCGTGGAGAAAGGTCAGCTGCACCGCCTCCTCTGCCAGGCCCCTGTCACGCAGAGACGAGTAGGCGACCGTGAACACCGCCCGCCCGTACATGTGATAGAGCTGACGCACTGCATCGGGGTCGCCAGCCGCGAATCGTTCGACGTCAACACTCTTCAAGTCTCGATCACCCTTATCGATGTTGCTCCCCTCAACCAACCGAATAGCCCGTCACTTCCACTCAGGTCACATCATTCATTACGAACCGGGCAGCGTGATGGTTCCTGTCCGGTCAGAGCCCTGGGCCATCGCCGGTGGGGGATACGATATAGCAGACGTCGTTCACACCCTGCCCCTTGGTGTCGCCGGCCTCCGAATCCTCCGCGTAGTAGGCGGCCACCCGCTATATGTCACCTGCTTGGACCCATCTAAGCGAGCGACAATCTTCGTGACCACAGTGGTTCCGTGGCTGCAGTCGCCGAAGCCAACCCCCATCGGGCTACCGCGGAAGAAGCACATTGGGATTGAGGATGCCGGTGGGATCGAGCTGATTCTTCAGCTCCGCCAGCGCGGGTAGATCCGCTCGGGCGGCCGCGGCTCGATGACGCTTTGCCGTCCCGACGCCGTGTTCAGCTGCGATCGATCCGCCCAGATCCTCGATGGCGTCGAACACGGCCTCGTCATCCACCTCCCCGATCACGTTCACGTGCAAATTGGCTATTGGATCTCCATGGCGGTTGGAGAATAGGTGGCCCCAGACGAAGACCGTCCCGCCGGGAGTAACGCGTTCCACTTGGCGGCGGACGTCGAGCAGCGCCGCGTGCGGGACCCGAATATCGAATTTGTGCGGGATTCCGCGACGCGAGACCGCCTCAGTCAGCGCTTCGCGGAATAGCCACAATTCGTCGCCGGCAGCAGGATTCGGCGCCACCACAGCCGGAAGGTCGCCGACTACCTCGCCGAGATCTTTTGTGGGGTCTAGCTCTGCGCGGCACTCAATCAACAGAAGCCAATCACCGCTCAGGGGGGCCGTCCGGCCAACATCCTCCGCGGTTAGCTCGACCTCGCGGGCGCCGAACAACTCGATTGCAAAGACCGACGGCAGCGACTGGACTGCCCTGGCGAACGGCTCGAGGCGCTCGGGCGATACTTCCACCATTGCCACCGCGGCGTTGGGCGGGTCAACGTTGATCAACAACGTGGCATGGGCGACTACCGCGAGGATTCCCTCGCTACCTGCGACGTGGTCGAGTAGCCGGTGGGTTGGTTCGTCGGGGGCTGTGGCCCGGAGGGAGGGAACGTAGCTGCCATCGGCGAGCACCACACCCGCGTCGAGCACCTGGTCGCCCATTGGGCCGAAACGGACCACATTCATGCCTCCCGCGTTGGTAGCGATCATGCCCCCGACCGTGGCCGAGTCCCGGGCTGCGGTATCAACCCCGAACATCGCACCAACCGATATGGCAGCATTCTGCAGTCGGGCAAGCGTGGCGCCGGCCCCTGCCTGCACGGCCGAGTCTGAAAGCACCTCCACGTTGGCGAGGCGAGCGACACTCAT
>JAUXJL010000102.1 GCA_030624805.1 Acidimicrobiia bacterium | reverse complement strand
GGTTTCGACCGCCTCGCCGCCCTCAAAAAGCCGGTAGTGGCTGCCATCCATGGTGCATGCCTCGGTGGTGGCCTCGAGCTTGCCCTCGCCTGTAGCAGCCGGGTGTGCTCTGACGATGAAGACAAGACGCAGCTCGGCCAGCCGGAGGTCAAGCTCGGCTTGCTTCCCGGCGCCGGGGGCACTCAGCGCCTCCCGCGTCTCATTGGAATAGCTGCCGCCCTCGAGCTCATCCTCACCGGTCGATCGGTCCGGCCGTCCAAAGCACTCAAGCTCGGACTGGTCGACGAGGTGGTGCCAAAGGACCACCTGCTGGCAGCTGCCCGGGAGCGAGCCATTCGAGAGATCGACCCGGCACCTGGCGAGCCTGAAAGCTTCACCGACCGGCTCAAGCAGTATCTCACGCCCGCCGCCGTTCAGGCCTTGGCGCTGGAACGCAATCCCGTCGGCAGGAAGGTGCTGTTCGCACAGGCGGAGAAGGCAATGATGAAGGAGACCCGCGGGAACTACCCGGCTCCAGCGGCTGCACTGGAGTCCGTGCGGATTGGTTTTGAGAAGGGCATGTCGGCGGGGCTTGCAGCCGAGCGAGAAGCCTTTGGACGTCTTGTGATGTCGCCAGAATCCCGCGCGCTTCGGTCCATCTTCTTTGCTACCCAGGAGCTGAAACGCGATCCCGGGACAACAAGCGACGCGTCGGCCCGCGACATCTCGCGTGTGGCAGTGCTGGGTGGCGGCCTCATGGGCGGAGGCATCGCGGCCGTGAACACAACACAAGCCGGAGTCCAATCCATCATCAAAGAGGTCGACGAAGAAGGAGTGGCACGGGGCCTGGCATACGTTCAAAAGGTTTTAGATGGCCAGGTCAAACGCCGCCGGATTCAAAAGGGTGACGCCTGGCTGGCAATGCAGCGCCAGGTGAAAGGAACCACCGCCTACCCCGACCTGGCCGATGTCGATCTGGTCATCGAGGCAGTGTTCGAGGACCTGGAGTTGAAACGTTCCGTGCTTGCCGACACTGAGGCAGTTACCGGCGCCGAAACGGTGTTTGCATCGAATACGTCGTCCATTCCCATTTCCGACATCGCCAAGGACGCATCGCGGCCGGACAACGTCATAGGCATGCACTACTTCTCACCAGTCGAAAGAATGCCACTGTTGGAGGTCGTCGTGACTACCGAGACCGCCGATTGGGTCACTGCTACCGCAGTGGCATTTGGCAAACGGCAGGGCAAGACGGTGATCGTGGTCAACGACGGCACCGGCTTTTACACCACGCGCATCATTGGGCCCTACTCGGCCGAGGTGCTGTACCTGCTCGAGGATGGGGCCACCATCGAAGAAATCGACGGAGCAATGGTGGCGTGGGGCTTTCCGGTGGGCCCGGTCACACTCAGCGATGAGGTGGGCATCGACGTCGGAGCCAAGATCGGCAAAATCATGGAGAAGTCATTCGGCGCCCGGATGGCCGCCCCCGCCGGCTTCTCAGCACTAGCTGCCGACGACCGGAAGGGCCGCAAGAACGGGCGCGGCTTCTACACCTACGAAGACGGGACGAAGGGGCCGGTTGACGAGTCTGTGTACGGCGTGCTCGGAGTCACGCCCCGGCCGGGATCTGTATCCCGCCAGGACATCCAGGACCGGCTGGCACTTCAAATGGTCAACGAGGCAGTCCGCTGCCTGGAAGACGAGATTCTTCGATCGGCCCGGGATGGTGATATCGGTGCGGTCATGGGGCTTGGTTTTCCGCCGTTTCGGGGAGGTCCGTTCCGGTGGGTTGACCAGGTGGGAATCGGCACCGTGACCGAGAGGCTGCGCAAGCTGACGGCCACGAACGGCGACCGGTTCGCTCCCGCCCCACTATTGGAAGAGCTGGATGATCGGGGCGGTTCATTCTTCCCCGACTCTCGTTAACCGATAACGGAAGCTATCTGTCGGGCCGCGACAGTGAGGGAATTGAGGTCGCCGCCGCCCTCCCGAGAGAGCAGCTCTAGGAAGTCGTTGAGTCGAGCGTGCTCATCGGGCCGGTTTGACCGGAAGTATTCGAGAAGGGCGGTGCCGTTCTGAATGTCGGCGGCCCCCATGACACGTTCGGCGAGCTCGCGGCGCAAACGGAGCAGGTCGTGCTCGAGGGTCAGCACTGCCCAGCGCTCCCATCGGGTTTCCGCTGACAATTGATCAACCCGGGTTTCGAGCCAATCCAACTTGTAGGCCTCACCTACGAGGAAGAACACGTCGGCGACGTCGGATATCGGTCTGCCAGAAAGGGCGGCAAGTTCGAGTATGTCGGGGGCATGAAACAGCTCATCCTGGTATGCGTGTCTGCGGGCTAAGTCCTCAGGAACCCCACTTGCGGTCAGCGAAGTCACAGCGTCCTCCCGATCGGACCGCCATTCGGGTGGGCCAACCAGATGCACTACCCCGGCCAGCTCTTCGAAGGCCGCCCGGGACGGACCGGCCGATTCGACTGCATCGACACCCGACCGGCGCAAGAACCACCGCGTTAATGCCTCAACCAGCCGGTCGACTCCATCCATGAGCTCGCCTCGCACCTGAGGCCCGATGGAAGCCTCGAGTGATTCAACAGCCTCCCACCGCTCTTCGGCGCCTGTCAGCGTGAGAGCAGCCTGATAGGCCCGTACAACCTCGGCCGGCGAGGCCCCGGTCTCGATCCCGAGCCGGCTGACGAACGTGATCCCCTCGGAGTTGACTACACGATTGGCAACTCGGGTGGCGATGATCTCGCGTCTCAGCGGGTGATCGGAGGCGAGCCGACCGAATCGTTTGACTATCGGTTCCGGGAAGTACTCCATGAGGTCGTTGGCGAACTCGAAGCCGTCTGGCAAATCCGAACGAAGAAGCATCAGCCGAAGCCACCGTTTGGCGTAGGCGAGGAGCACTGCGAGCTCAGGACGTTCTAGCCCGCGTCGCTCCCGACTTCGCTCCGCCAACTCCTCGCTGGAGGGGACAAACTCGATGGCTCGGTCGAGCATGCCCTCGTCCTCGAGCACTTTCATCAGGTCGTCATAGGAGTCCAGATTGTCGGCGCTGCGCCCTGCTTCTTGTGACAGGATCTGAGCCTGGAGGAAATTGTCGTACAGCACCCGATCCGTGACGTCCTCGGTGACGGCGGCAATGACGTCTGCTCGCTCCTCGGGCGCCAGCTCACCACGTTCCTCAGCCAGTCGCAACAAGATCTTGAGGTTCACTTCCCGGTCGGAGCAGTCGACGCCGCCCGAATTGTCGATGAAGTCGCTGTTGATGCGACCACCCCGTGCCGCATACTCGATGCGGCCCCGCTGTGTGAAGCCAAGGTTTCCGCCCTCGCCAACCACCCAGCATCGGAGGCTTTCGCCGTTCACCCGCACCGCATCGTTCTGTCGATCGTCGGCATCGGTGTCCGTCTCGCTGGTGGCCTTGACGTACGTGCCTATGCCACCGTTCCACAGCATGTCGACCGGAGCAAGCAGGATCGCACGCACCAACTCGGCAGGTGTTACCGATTCTCTCTCTATCTCGAGCACCCGTCGGGCCTCGTCGGATAAGTCGATCCGCTTGGCGTCGCGGCGAAACACACCCCCACCCGGCGAAAGCTTGCTCCGGTCATAGTCGTCCCAGCTGGAACCAGGCAACTCGAAGAGACGCTGGCGCTCCACGAAGCTCGCGGCTGGATCCGGGGTGGGGTCGACAAATATGTGGCGGTGATCAAACGCGGCTACTAGCTGCAAATGCTCCGAGCGCAGTAGGCCGTTGCCGAACACGTCACCCGACATGTCGCCGATCCCAACCACCGTTATCGACGTAGACGTGACGTCGGTGCCGAGATCGTGGAAGTGGCGCTTCACCGATTCCCAGGCTCCCCGTGCCGTGATAGCCAACGCCTTGTGGTCGTATCCGGAGGAGCCGCCCGAGGCGAACGCATCGCCAAGCCAGAACCCGTACTCTGCCGCGATGGCGTTTGCGGTGTCGGACAGCCGGGCAGTCCCCCGGTCGGCCGCCACCACAAGATACGGATCATCGTCGTCATGGGCCCGCACGGAAGGGGGACGGGTCGGCTGGCCCCCTACCAGGTTGTCGGTCACGTCGAGCAGACCTCGGATGAAGGTCGAATAGGCCTCTGCCACAGCGGCGGCAACCCCCTCCGCCGTAGGAGGCCGGCGCAGGACAAATCCGCCCTTGGCTCCGCCCGGAACGATGATCGCGTTCTTGGTGCGCTGCGCCTTCATGAGACCGAGCACTTCTGTCCGATAGTCCTCGAGCCGGGAAGACCACCGGATACCGCCGCGGGCCACCAGACCGCTCCGCAAGTGAATGCCCTCCACCGCCGCGGCATAGACGTATATCTCGAACCGTGGGAAGGGCTCGGGCATATCTGGTACCTCGGCCGAGCGGAACTTGAGGCTGAGGCATTGGCGATCTGGTTGGAAAGCATTCGTTCGTACGGTCGCTTCGATCAACCCCACCATCGCCCGTAGGATCAGGTCCTGGTCGAGTGACCGGACCGAATCGAGGTCATCCAGAATCTCATCACGAAGAGTGTCTGTGCCGGCGCCTTCGTACACGGGATCGAACCGCTGCTCGAAGAGGTGGACCAGCTTCTCGGCGATGTGGGAGTGTTCGACGAGGGCGTCGTTCATGTAGTCATTTGTGAAACGAGGTCGCACCCGCCGCCAATAGGTGCGATAGGCCCGCAGGATCGCCACCTGGCGCCGATCGAGACGAGACAGCGTGATGAGTCGGTCGAGCGAGTCGAACTCGGTCCCCTTCTCCAGAACACTGACAACGGCCGCCGCCACCCGATCTGCGCACCGCTCGAGCTCGAGCAGACCTCCCCCCGGGCCTCGAACGCCGAAATCGTGGATGAGGATATGGTCGCCGTCGCCAATCAGTCTGGTCGGAACCTCTTCAACCACCCGCAATCCCATGGCCTCCAGGATCGGCAGAATGGCCGATAGCTCCAACTTGCCTCCCCGGGAGAGCACGGCCAGCCGGGTGAGGGGATCGGATGAGTGAGTGTCATTCTGGAGGCCGACCGCGACACTATTCGTCCCGTTGACGAGCTCATCGAGCAGCGCCAGGTCTCCGGCGGCGATCTCGAGCCGAGTTGAGGTCTTGTAATAGTCGGGGATGCGTGAGGCCCACCGATTCACCAGGCCTTCCGAGTCGGGCCCAAACCGCTGGCGGACTATCTCAGTAAGCCGGTCTTCCCAGGTGCGGGAGAGCTCAATCACCTCCCGTTGAAGCGCTTCGAAGGGAACGTCGGGGACGCGACCGCCCGCCACCCAGACTGTGAAGTGAATACGAGCCGGGCCACCTTCACCGAGCGACAGCTGATAGTCGACGTTGGACCCCTCAAACCGTTCGAGGAAAAGCCGCTGCAGTTTTCGCCGCAGCGAGGCCGAGAACCGGTCCCGCGGCATCACCACCAGCAGCGAGACACTCCGCTCGAGCAGGTCTGGATAAACGAAGAGCCGCACGTGCTCGCGCCGGGCCGAGGCCTGCAAAGCGTGGATACTGTGGCGCAGGTCGTCGGCCGACATGGACCACAGGTCGTCCTTGGGGAAGCTGTTGAAGAGCTGGACCACGGCTTTGTGGTCGTGGGAGCCCTCGATGAGGTCATCCTCCTCGAGTACTTGCCCGAGCTTTCCACGCAGAATCGGAATTGAGGCGGCCTCCGACATGAAGGCCCGCGACGTGAACAGGCCGATCATCCGAGCCTCCCCAATTACCGACCCGTCCGGGCCGATATGGCGAATCCCGAGGTAGTCCATCCGAGCACGCCGGTGCACAGTGGAAACTCGATTGGTCTTACTGACCACCACAAGGAACCCGTCGCTGTATCGAGCCCGAAGATCCTCGGGCAGATCCGTTACCGGTACCGGTGATGCGTATCTGGAGCCTTCCGAGCCGCTCATGATCCCGAGACCGCTCTCTGGTACGACTGAGAGTGAAGGAACGCCGTTGACTTCGTCTATCGAGTACTCGCGGTAGCCGAGGAAAATGAAGTTCAGGTCGAGGAGCCAGTCCAGGAACGCTTCGGCTTCGACGATGGCCGACTCGGGATACCGATGAACTCCGTCCCGGGCCACAGCCTTCATACGCTCAACGGCACCCTGCAATGGCTCGAAGTCCCGCACCGCCGCTGCCACGTCTCCGAGCACATTCCGGAGGGCTACTGCCAGATCGGCCGCATCTGAGGAGGAAAGGCGCTCCGCCAGCTGATAGTGCTGGATGGCCTCGCGCCGCTCCGCTCCGCGGGCCGGTGTGATATCGAGCAACTCGCCGTCACGGTTTCGTACCGTCCCGACAACCGCGTGCACTTCTGTTTTTAGCTCATACCCCCGAGCCTCGAACTCTCCGGTGATGGAATCAACGATGAAAGGAGAGTCGTCCACGTTGACGTCGACGACCGAGCCGGCGGTCTCGTATCCGTCTGTTTCCGTCGAAGGGTTGAAGACCCGCAAGGCAATAGCTTCGGTACCGCGACTCACCGCGAATGAAAAGACGCTCTGGATTTGCGCATGGACGGATGAGTCGGATTCGGCAGCAGTATCTTCGTCGGGCATGCGACGCAAGAACGCCCGGGTGAACTCCGCCAGGGCCCCGTCCTGGTCGGCGCGTACCGGGACGGCTTCAGGCAGTTCGGGCGCTTTCTCGTCGGTCGAGCTCACCCTGAAACGATACCCGCCATTTCGCGATTGTGATGACCGTTTACTTCGGTTGCATGCGGATGCCGCCATCCATGCGGATGGTTTCGGCGTTCATGTAGTCGTTCTCTATGAGATGATGGACAAGCTGGGCGTATTCGTCCGGTTCTCCCAAACGGCTCGGGAACAACACCTGTGTGGCCAGGGATTCCCGGGCCGGTTCAGGAAGCCCCGCCAGTAGCGGAGTGTCCATGATGCCGGGGGCACCGGGGTTAACGCGGATGCCGACCACGGCAAGGTCGCGAGCAATTGGCAGCGTCATGCCGACAATGCCGCCCTTGGAAGCCGAGTAGGCGGCCTGTCCGATCTGTCCGTCGTAGGCGGCGACTGAGGCAGTGTTCACGATGACTCCCCGCTGCCCATCGGCGAGTCGGTCGGTGGTTGCCATTGCCGAAGCGGCCAGCC
>JAUXJL010000281.1 GCA_030624805.1 Acidimicrobiia bacterium | reverse complement strand
CCCTCGGCGCCGATGTTAAAGAGCCCGGCCCGGAACGCGAACGCCAGAGCTAGAGCCGACCCCATGAAGGGCACCGATCGGGCGATTGAACCGGCCACTCGATCCCAGCTGCCGAACATGCCGCGAAGTAGCGACCAGTAGGCCACGAACGGGTTCACACAGATGATGGCGATCAGTATCCCGCCCACTATGAACGACAGAAGGATGGCGTAAAACGGCACCAGCAGCGGTTGCAGGCTCCACGCCTCACGAATCTTCTTCATGAAACTCGAGAGACGCTCGTCGATGCCACGATTCACGACGCGAACTCCTCGGTTTCGGGGGCGGATCCGGTGGCCATCAGGTAACCGAGCTCCTCACGGGTCGCATCCTGGCCCTCGAAGGTGCCGACGAGCCGCCCCCGGTAGAGAACCCCTATCCGATCAGAGAGTGAGAGGATCTCGTCGAGCTCCGCCGAGACCAGCAGAACGGCCGCCCCCCGGTCCCGCAAATCGATGATCTGCTTGTGGATGAACTCGATCGAGCCAACATCGAGCCCCCGGGTTGGCTGAGCCACCAGCAGGACATCGACATCGCCCGTGAGCTCACGGGCCACAATCACTTTTTGCTGGTTGCCCCCCGAAAGTGTGTCGACCGGAACGTGAATCGAAGGTGTCCGGACGTCAAACTGCTCAACGAGCGTCTCGGCCTCGGTGTGGACCGCTGGCTCGTTCCGTATCGGGCCACGCGAGAACCGCTTGTGGTGGTAGCGATTCAACACCATGTTGTCGGCCACGCTATAAGCGGCCACCAGCCCGTGCTTGGTGCGGTCCTCGGGGATATGGGCCGTGCCGAGCTCGGTGATCTTGCGCGGTGTCATCCTGGTGGCGTCCTTGCCGAGTATCTCGACTCGACCTC
This sequence comes from Acidimicrobiia bacterium, assembly GCA_030624805.1. GTDB lineage: Bacteria > Actinomycetota > Acidimicrobiia > Spongiisociales > SHLN01 > SHLN01. The sequence goes on along the minus strand of JAUXJL010000281.1, from coordinate 2,386 downwards.
TCACCTTGCGGCGCATCCCGGCGATGGCTTCAACCAGTTCCCGTTGACCGTTCCCCTCCACGCCGGCGATGCCGAAGATCTCCCCGGCGCGGACTTCCACCGAGAAGTCGTTGACGGTCTGGACACCCCGATCGTCCTCCACCCGAAGGCCCTGCACCCTGATAGCGGTTTCGCCGGGCTCGGCATCGCCCTTCTCCACCTGGAACACGACATCGCGCCCGACCATGAGATTGGCGAGGGATTGTTGAGTGGCGGTCTTGGGATCGGCCGTGCCGGCAACTCGACCGTTGCGCAACACGGTGATGCGGTCGGCGACGGCGAGCACTTCTCGCAGCTTGTGGGTGATGAAAACGATGGATTTACCCTGATCCACCAGGCTGCGAACAATGGCGAAGAAGTCATCCACCTCGCCCGGCGTGAGCACCGCAGTCGGCTCGTCGAGGATGAGGATGTCGGCCTCGCGAAAAAGTGCCTTGACCAGCTCGACCCGCTGCTGTTGTCCGACCGAGAGGTCGCCGACCTTGGCATCGGGATCTACCGCCAACCCGTAGCGCTCCTCGAGCGCCCGAATGCGGCTCCGGGCCTCGTTCAGGTCCAGAAACGGCCCATTCGTCAGCTCGTTGCCGAGGATGATGTTCTCAGCGACTGTGAAGACCGGGATCAATTGGAAGTGCTGGTGCACCATGCCGATGCCATGGTCGATGGCCTCGTGGACCCCGCTTATCTGGACTTGCTCCCCGCGGACCAAGATGGTGCCCTTGTCGGGTTGGTAGAGCCCGAACACCACGTTCATCAGTGTGCTCTTGCCGGCTCCGTTCTCACCGAGCAGGCAGTGAATCTCGCCCTGCTCGAGGGTGAAGTCGACGTCTTCGTTGGCGATGACCCCCGGGAAGGTCTTGGTGACGCCACGCGCCTCCAACACCGGAGGTCGTTCACCGACTGGGCTCACATCTCTGCTTTCGACTCGAGCGGGTGGCCACGAGACTAGAGCTAATTTCGCGAGCTTGCGAACCTGCCGGCCGTTCTGACGCGGCCGGGCCCGGCCCTATTGGGCCGGACCCGACTCACACTCAGCAACTTGGCCTGGCTACATCCTCACTACCCGCAAGCGTTGTTGGCATCGTCCAGGAACAACCCGTCGATGAAACAGATTCCGGTGTCGATGCTCCCGTCGGCCAGGCCGGCTCGCACCGCCTCGATGTCCGCTGCCACACTGGCCGGGATGTCGGCATCGTGGAACGGTGCATACGTGATGCCGGCGTTGGCCGCCGTCAGCGTGAAGATGCCGCCATTGAACGCCTCCTGGATGGAGGCGGCGATGTTGCGGAACACTGCCAGGTCGACCCGCTTCATCGCCGAGGTTGCCAGGAACTCCGATCCAGGAGCGGCGCCGCCCTGGTAGGTGGTGAAGTACTCATCCTGGTCCACGCCGATCCCCCACAGCCCCTGGTCGGTGGCGGCTACGGTTCCCCCCGAGCCGGTCGGGCCGCCGGCGCCGAAAATGACGTCGGCCCCTTCACCGATGAACTGGTTGGCGTCGGAAGCCCCCTTGGCCGGGTCGGTGAAGCTCTCGTTGTAGATCGAGAGCACCCGAATGTCCGGATTGACGGACTTGGCACCCGCATCGAAGCCGTTCACGAACTTGACCACCGGCGGAATCTCGACTCCTCCGACCACACCGACCACGCCGGTCTCGCTCAGCAAGGCGGCCATCGCCCCGGCAATGTACCCACCTTCGTGCTCGTTGAACAGCACGCCGATGTAGTTGGACGGGTACTCCAACAGGAACTGGTCAATTCCGATGAAGTCGACATCGGAAGCGTCGTTGGCAGCAGTCTCGGTGTCGGTGGTGATCAGGAAGCCGACCGTAATGATCACATTCGGGTCGCCGTCGAGCGAAGTGGCGATGTTGGCCGCGTAGTCGGCCGCCGACACGGTCTCGATGAAGCTGGTTTCGTCGATCCCGAAGCAGTCGATCGCACCGTTCATGCCCTCGAAGGCGAACTGGTTGAAGGTGCCGTCATCGACCTTGCCGATGTCGGTGACCAGGCTGACCCGGAAACCGGCGGGTGCCTGCAGGCCACCGAACGTCTCACATTCCTGCTCGAGTGTCACCAATCCGGCCTCGGTCGGTTCCTCCACCGTGGTCGTGGTTACGTCGGCGGGTGGTGCCGTCGTCGTGGTGGCCGCTGGCCCGGCTGTCGTCGTCGTAGCCGCAGGGCCCCCAGCCGTCGTGGTCGTGTCGTCACCGCTGCTGCCGCATGCGGCCGCTACGAGCGCCAAGACGGCGAACAGCAATAGAGTTTTCTTGGTGAATCTCAACATAGGATTTGACTCCTCCTAGTCATTAAAACCGGAGGCATTTCCCCGCCTCCGGTCGCGGAGT
>JAUXJL010000025.1 GCA_030624805.1 Acidimicrobiia bacterium | reverse complement strand
TTCAGAGCGCGAAACTTCTCGTTATCCATGCCCCGGCAGGCTCCCGCCCGCTCAGGAGAGTAGGTTGGCACCATGGAGGTGCGGACCGCTCGCCGCCCCGATCTGATCGAGATCGGCCGCCTGGCCCACGAGGTCTGGTGGGAGGCCTACGCCGGTCTCGTGACGTCGAACACGATCAACCGAACTCTCGATGCCAACTACGCCCCGTCTGTGCTGGCCGAACGTCTATTGAAGCATTTCTGCTTCCTGGCCGAGAGCGACGGCGAAACCGTCGGATTCGCCGAGGGAGTTCCCGGCGATGACCGGATAGTGCTCGAGACCCTCTATTGCCGGGAAGGCGGAGACGTCGATGTCGGCCGCCGACTCGTCGACCAGATCCACGGGCTCGCCCCAACCCTTCCTATGTGCTCGGATGTCGTTCTTGGTCATCTCACGGCGGAATCGTTCTTCGAATCCGCCGGCTTCGCACCCGGAGAAATCATGGAAGAGGAAGTCGAAGGTGAGCACATCGTTCGGCGGCGCTGGTGGTTGCCGGGGACGCCGGCTCAGGCGGGCGTTCCCAACCATGAGTAGCGGATTCGTTAGCTACCCGAAGGCGCTTCTCCATGATCACCTCGACGGTGGCCTTCGAGTCGCTACCGTGCTGGAGCTCGCGGCCGATGCCCACTACGAGGATCTGCCCACAACCGATCCAGATGAGCTGGGAGAGTGGTTTCATCAAGGGGGGTCTGGTTCGTTGGAGTCTTATCTGCGGGCCTTCGACCACGTCGTGGCCGTCATGCAATCGGCCGACGCGCTCGAACAAGTTGCCTACGAGGCGGTCGTAGACCTGGCGGCCGACGGAGTCCGGTACGCCGAGTGGCGGCTGGCTCCAAGCCTTCACACGGCGGAAGACCTGGAACCAACCGAGGTGTTGGCAGCAGTAGCTGCCGGTATCCGAGCAGGAGAGGCCGAGACTCGATGCGTAACGCGGCTCATCGTGTCCGCGATGCGGAACATGACTGATGCCGACGCCGTCGCCAAGCTGGCGGTGGCAAGCCGGGACCTCGGTGTTGTGGGCTTTGACCTGGCCGGACCCGAAGCCGGCTACCCCAATGCCGACTATCGGGCTGCGTGCCGCCAAGCCGATGAAGCAAACCTGGCAATCACCATCCACGCCGGAGAAGGTGATGGAATCGCCCAGATTTCTCAGGCCCTCCACCACTGTCGGGCCGGTCGGGTCGGCCACGGCGTACGGATCATCGAGGATGCCACCGTGTCCGATGGTGAGATCACCGACCTCGGCGATCTAGCGACCTACGTGCGAGACATGCAGGTGACCCTCGAGGTGAGCGTGCTCTCCAACGTGCACACAGGAATCTATCCAGACCCGGCCTCACACCCGGTCGGCTTGCTCCACCGGGCCGGTTTTGCGGTCACGCTCAACACCGACAACCGCCTCATGTCGGGCACGTCGTTGAGCCAGGAGTTCGAGCTCGTGGCCGAGCACCACAACTTTGGTGTCGAAGACTTCCATGAGGCAACCCGAAACGCCCTCAGAGCCGGCTTCGGTGAGTGGCCGGCGAGGCAGCTGATACTTGCCGAGATCAACGACGCATACCGCAGCAATTTAGGGAGCTCGCTCTAGCCACCTTCGCCGCGGGCGAGCTGGGCGTCGATCCAGTCGGCAATGTCACCAACCACCTCGGGCCCTTCTGGCTCGTTGTGCATCTCGTGACGAAGGTTGGGGTAGAGGGTTCGATCAACCCCCAGCACCTCGCCGAGGCCATACGACGATTGGGGCGGCACGATCTCGTCATTTCCTCCGGCAATCACCATTGTGCGTATCGAGAGCGAGTCCATTAGCTCACCGACTCGTTTCTGCGCTTTTAATGCTTCGGCACCAAATTTGGCTGTTGCCTTCGTCTCTACCAGCGGATCGTTGAAGTAGGCCTCGCCGACAGCGGGGTCGCGCGATAGCTGAGTTCCTTCGAGATCCAGCGGCAACGTCGCCTTCGGCATGACTGCCGCGAGGATCGGGGCCAGCAACTGTTTCCATTTGGCGACGTTGGCCGAGACGGCCGGAGCCGACAAGACCAACAACTCGGGAAGCACTTCGGACCGTGTCAGACAGTAGTCGAGGGCGATGAGGCCCCCCACCGAATGGCCGTATATGACCGCCGGCGCCGAGACTTCAAAAGCCATCGCCGACATCCGATCCTCAACGTCATCGAGCAGGACGTCCCACGCCTCGGTGTGGATACGGTCCCCGCCGGACTCACCATGGCCACGTTGGTCGAAGGCGTGCACGGCAAATCCCCGCTCCGTCAAAATGTCGGCAACGTGCTGGTAGCGACCGGAGTGCTCCGCCAGGCCGTGGACGATGAGGACACCGGCCCGGGGTTTTCCGGCCGGGAGCCACTCACGGGTTGCGAGCTCGACACCGGTGCGTGACGTTTCTCGCTTGATCTCACTCATAGCCCTCCTTTTTGGGCTGCGAACCAGGCCGCTCCGACTACTCCGGCACGGTTTTCCAATTCGGCCGCAATGATACGCGCCGCGGTCTCGAGGTAGGGAAAGAACAGTTCACGGTGCCTGCTGACACCTCCACCAATGATGAAGACATCAGGCGATAACAGGAACTCGAGATAGTTGAGGTAGGCGTCGACCCGACCGGCCCAGACCTTCCACGAGAGACCCTCCTGCTCGCGAACCTTGGCGCTCGCCCAGTGTTCGGCCTCGTTTCCTCGAAACTCGAGGTGGCCGAGCTCGGAGTTGGGGAGCAGTTCCCCCTCCACCAGGATGGCGCTGCCGATGCCGGTCCCGAAAGTGAGCATGATGGCGACACCCTCTGCAAATTTGGCGGCGGCTCCGTAATGGAACTCGGCAATCCCCGCCGCATCGGCATCGTTGAGCACCCGAACGGGACGGTCGAGTGCCTTCGAAAATCGTTTGACCGCATCCTCACCGATCCAAGACTTGTCGATGTTGGCAGCCGAGTGAGCGATCCCCTTGCGCACGATTGAAGGAATGGCCACTCCAACGGGACCGTCCCACTTGAAATGGCCGACCAGGTCCTTCGTCACCCTCGCCACCGCCTTTGGGGTAGCGGGCTGCGGAGTCTCGATGCGATGCCGCTCGGTGATCAGTTGGCCGAGATCGAGGTCGACGATGCCACCCTTGATGCCCGAGCCACCGACGTCCACGCCGAGCACCTTCGAAACTGCCCGGTCGTTGCGTTTCCCCATCAGTTCCGCTTGATAAACGGCGTGGATGCGAGGGTAACTCGTTCCCATTCACCGCGGATCTCGACCTCGAGAGGTGGGTCCGGGTCGCCATCGAGCTGCGAGTAGCGATGGAAGACTGGTGACGGAGATACATACCCAAGCCCGATGCCCTTCTCGAGCACGGGACTGAGGTTGCCGCTGGTCACCGTTCCAACGCTGTCGCCCGCCCTCAGCGGGTAGCCGGTTCTCGGAATCCGGCGGCTCTTCATTACAAACGCTACCTGAGTCTTTTCGACGCCCTTCCTGAACTGGCGGCGGAGCGACTTCTTTCCAACGAAGTCATGGTCCCAGTCCACCACCCAGGCCAGGTCGGCCTCGAGCGGCGACGTTTCCTCATCGAGGTCCTGACCCCAGAGGGGATATCCCATCTCTAGTCTGAGGAGGTCGCGTGCGCCAAGACCGGCTGGTGCCCCGCCGGCCTCCAACAGGGCGCGGGTGAGGCCCTCGGCTTGGTCATTGGGAACCATCAATTCCCCGCCCGGCTCGCCGGTATAACCGGTCCCGGCGGCTGGGAATGAGGCTCCAGCAAACTCGGCTGTGTCCACCCGAAACCGGCGGGGACGCCAACCCGTCACCTCTTCCAACACAGCAGGCGCCGCTGGGCCCTGCACGGCCAACAGCGCGGTCTCCTCCCGGTTGGGAGTGAGTCTGATCCCATCGGGAGCACGGTGGCTCAGAGCGCCGGCAACATCGTCGATGTTGACTCCGTTCGGCATCACTACGTAGTCCTCGTCGGCGATTCTCCACACAATGATGTCGTCCACCACACCCGCCGAGTCGTTGAGGAGCATGGTGTATTGGGCCCGACCCTCCTCTATCTTCGTGATGTCATTGCAGAACAGGCGGTGCAGAAGGTCGGTAGATCCCGCCCCGCTTACTCTGACTCGCCCGAGGTGGGAGACATCGAATACCCCTATCTTCTCTCGTACTGCCCGATGCTCGTCCAGGACACTCTCGTATTGGACCGGCATTGACCAGCCACCGAAGTCAACAAAGCGGGCGCCGAGATCGCGGTGAAGTGAATCGAGCGGGGAGGCCGGCATCGCAGCGGTCAGCCTACCCCGCGTTTGGCTCCCAGATCGGTGACCTGTGGGGGCCCCGGCAGCCGGCTCGGGGCAGGGAGGTCGCCGGTTGTCTCCTCCAGGCCATACTTGAGCAAGAGATGCAGGTAGTCGCGCTGGTAGAAGACCTTACATTTCACGTCGGGGTGCACCTCACGGAGCCGCCTGACCTTGCGATTCTTCTTGGTGACCAGGCGCTGGTTCATGGTCGTGATCTCGATGTAGATACCCTCTTCTGGCAGGTAGAAGTCGGGGGTGAAGTACTTCATGGCCTCGCCGGCGTCGTCAAACTCAATCGGGAATGTGGTCGGCTCGTATTCCCAGCCGATTCCGTAGAAATCCAACAAGCGCGCGAACTGACGTTCACTGTTGTGGGCAAATTCCTCGGTCTCGGAGGGAGGGACGGCTTCCGAGTCTCGTTTGGTGGTCAGGTGGCCTCCGCGGTCCTTGCGGGATCGGTGCCCGCGTCTGCTTCCTCTTCTCTGCGGGGACTGGCTAACTCGGGGAAGAGTTCGTGAAGTTGTCCCTCCAATTCGTCCTGGACGGGACCAACCGCGATGCCGAACACGCCCTGGCCGCGTCGGAAAACGTCGACGACCTCGGAGGGGTTATGGGCGGCATAAATCGTGTTGCCGTCCGACAGGAGCGTGACGTCGACCAGCGGACGCTCAGTCTGCATCTGCTGGCTCAGAATCTCGATGGCCTGGCGGATCTTCTTGAGGCTCATGCCGGCGTCGAGCAATCGCTTGACAACCTTGAGCTGAACGATGTCGGAGAACGAATAGCGGCGCTGGCTACCAGAACCCTGGGCGGATTGGATTGACGGAGTAATGAGGTCGGTCCGTGCCCAGTAGTCGAGCTGGCGATAGGTGATGTCGACTAGTTTGCACACCTGGGGTGCGCGGTATCCATCGTTCGACATGGTTCGAGCCTCCTTCGCCGAGTATGTTACACGGCCGTAATTCCAAACGTGGAATCTACCCAGCGACCCCGAAGTTGTCAACAGCCCCTGTGGATAACTGGTTCTGGGCGCCCTCAGGCCGGGTTGACGAGAGAGCGGAGAAGGCGGAGCTGATCGTCGGTCCCGATGGCTACGACCCGTGATCCGTTCGTGAACTCGAGGCCCGGATCGGGGTTGACAATGAGGCCGCCGCCCGGCTCTTCGACCGCGAACACCATGGCGCCGGACCGGCCGCGGATCTGCGAGTCACGCAAGCTGACCCCGTCGAGCGGTGACTCGCCATCGATGACGAACTCCTCGACCTTAAATTCAACCATCCGCCCGGCGTGGACGAGGTCAACGAAATCTGCCAATTCACGATGCAGCACCAGGGACGCCAGTCGATGGCCACCTACTTTGGGAGGAGCGACTACCCGATCGGCGCCTGCCATGACGAGCTTCTCTTCGGCCTCACCCTCATTGGCACGGGCGGTAATGAGTAGATCGGGACTGGCAGTGCGGGCGGTGAGCACTATGACGAGGTTGTCTGAATCTTGGGCGACCGAAGCGATCAATCCCGCCGCCCGAGCTATCCCGGCGCGCTCCAACGTCTCGTTGTGGGTGGCATCGCCCTCGATGGCCAGCGCCCCGGCCGCCGTGGCGGCATCCACTCGATCCGGGTCGTTGTCGATGACAACAACTGGTTTCTGGTCATCGACGATGTGACTCCATGCATTACGGCCCACCCGGCCGAATCCGCACACGATGTAGTGATCCTGGAGGCTCCCAATGTTTCGTTCCAAGGCCTTCTTCCGTCTCCTCGGCTGGTTGGCGATGATCAACTCCACCGCTGCGGTCGCAGTGTAGAAAACCAAACCGACTCCGAGCACGACCAGAAACACACTGAGCGTGCGCCCGGCCGTGCTCAGATCTATGACCTCAGCAAAGCCTACGGTCGAAATTGTGATGACGGTCATGTAGAACGCATCGAACATCGGGGCCGACTCGAGGATCACATACCCAAGGGTCCCCACCGCAGTCAGGGCCGCCAGCAGAATTCCGGCCGTAGTAAGTCGCTGCTCAGCGGTCATGACCCGCCGGTGAAATCCTCAGGCCGCACCGTGTCGAGGAATTCGCGGAAGCGCTCGACTTCGGCCTCTTCGTCCTCGTCGTCCTTGATCTCCACACCAGCTTCCTCCAACACCTCAGGCGTCGCATAGAGCTTCGCCTCGGTACGAGCTGCCAGTGCGATGGCGTCGGACGGGCGGGAGGAGATCACGATTTCGCCGTCCTCGGCCAAAACAACCAAGTCTGCGTAGTAGATGCCTTCCCGAAGGTCGTTAACGACAACCCGCTCGATCGTGGCGCCGAGTGCTCCTGTGACATCCTTCAGCAAGTCGTGGGTGAGCGGTCTCTGCGGCTCGACACCCTCGAGTGCAAAGGCAATGGCGGTGGCTTCGGTCGCTCCGATCCAAATCGGGAGATAGCGGACGCCGCCGCTCTCTCGAAGGAGCACGATCGGCTGGTTGGTCGGCAGCTCGATACGCACGCCCACTAGCTCCATAGGAATCCCGTAGCTCACGCGCCAACCCTATCACTGCTCAGTACCACTCTTTGGAGGACGTCGGGGTCGGCCGTGAAGGCCGCGAAGTCCTGCACCGCCCACAGCGAGGGGAGGTTCCGGTACCGGTTCTCATGATCCAGGCCGTATCCGAGCAGGAACTCCTCGCCCACCTCGAAGCCTCGATACTCCACGGGCACTTCGACTATTCGACGGGGCGCCTTGTCGATGAGGGCCACGGTGCACAAAGAGGCTACATGGCGGGTTTCGAACAGCTCCCGGAGGAACGAAAGCGTCAGGCCCGTGTCAACCAGATCTTCGACCAGGAGGACGTGGCGCCCCTGGAGAGAAATGCTCGTATCCATTGCTATGCCGACGCGTCCGCCTTCGCCGAACCGGCTCACCGCCAGAAACTCGACTTCGTGAAGAAAGTCGAGGTGCCGGACGAGGTCGGCCAAGAACATGAGAGCGGCATTGAGAACTCCCACAACGACGGGTGTCTTGCCTCCATAGTCGGCCGTGATTTCTGCCCCCAGCTCAGCGACCCGGGCGGTGACAGCCTCAGCGGTGACTACTTCGGTGACTACGGGACCTATTCCCATGGCGCCGTTTCCCGTTTATTGATGCCACGCAGGTGAACGATCCGGGCGAGCGCGTCGGCCGGGAGATACTGGCGCAGCAGTGCGGCTTCTTGGGGATCCTCCATGAATGACACCAGCCTACGCTCGGCCGGCCCAAACACGGCAAAGCCGTGTTCAAGCAAGAGGGCGGCGTCGGCGGCCGCGTTGCGGGATCCCATCACCACTGCATACAGGCGCCGGCCGTTGCGCTCGGCGACCGCCACCAGAACATCCCTGGCCTGGCTCGTCCAACCGGTCTTCAACCCGATGGCGCCGTCGTAGTCGCCGAGGAACTCATTGGTTGATGCCCATTCTGTCGCCGGCCCGTCACCTGTGACAAGGGTGGCCTCCTGCTGGGTGGCCAGCCCGGCCAGTATCGATGATTCCATGACCCGGCGGGAAAGCACGAGCAGATCACGGGCCGTCGTGTAGTGGCCGGCGGCGTCGAGGCCGTGCGGGTTGGCGTAGGCCGTGTCTGCCATGCCAAGGTCGCCGGCCCGCTCGTTCATGCGGGCGACGAAGGACCCGACATCACCCGCTACATGCTCGGCGAGAGCGACTGCTGCGTCGTTGGCTGAAACCACCATGAGGGCTTCGAGCAACTCCCCCACCGTCCAGACGTCCCCTTGTCGAAGCCGGACCTGCTTGTGGCCGGTCGCCTCGGCTCGGCGGCTGATGGTTACCAGGTCGCCCGGATTGGTGGCCTCGACAACGAGCAGTGCGGTCATGAGCTTGGTGGTAGATGCCATGGCGGCCCGGCTCTGGCTCCGCTGTGACGCGATGTTGTACTCGTAGCCATCGTCGAAGACCAGCCACGACCGGGCTGAAACATCCGGGACGGGAGTCTCCGGCACCACCAGCGGGACGTGAGAAGCCGCCGGGGGGAAGGCCAACGCCAAAATTAGTAGAAGGACCAATTACTGCTCGAGGTACCCCGCCAGCGTGGAGCGGAGGATGGCTTGCTGCAGCTCGCCGGTGGCCTGGGCACAATCGGCCAGGACTTCGGCAGCACGGCGGCGAGTGTCGGGGTTGCCGTGTCGCAGGAGCGGAACGGTCAGCTGGTAGAGGAGCTCGCTCGAACGTTCGGCGCCGAGGCGCAACGTTCGGAGGTGACGAGCTTCCAGGCCGTTGCGAAGCAGCCGGGCAGCCGATTGGGCAACCGTGAGGTCATCAGAACCGAAGACTTCGTCACCGTCTGCTCCCTTCATCGGCTGGATCACGTGGTTCTCGATGAGGAGGTCCAGGTCGTTAGAGGCTAAACCGGCTGCCCGGCTGAGCTCCTCGCGACTCATCTCGGTTGGCGTGGTAGCGAAGTATGTGTCGGGGGGCGGGCCATTTGGAGTGTCCGGTGGGACTTCACCACGCTCCCAGGCGTTGAGTTTGGACTTGATGACCTTGAGTGGGAGAAAGTGGTCGCGCTGTTGTTGAAGGATGTAGCGGATGCGGCTCACATCCTCGGACGTGAACTCCCTATACCCCGACTTGCTGCGGCGAGGCTTGACCATACCTTTCGTCTCGAGGAACCGCACTTTCGAAACGCTGACCTCTGGGAATTCCCCGCGGAGGTTGTTGATGACTTCGCCGATCGTCCTGACCCGCGCCTCAGCCATCCCCGTGCACCAGGATCAAGTGGTATTTGCCGATGATGATCTCGTCACCGGCCGACAAGGCGGACTCGTCGAGTCGGTCACCGTTGATGTAGATACCGTTGGTGGATCCGGCGTCTTTGATTTGAGCAGCGTCGTCGGCTCCGACCGTCAGCTCAGCGTGGCGACGCGACACTGTCACGTCATCGAGAAAGATGTCTTGATCGGGGCCCCGGCCGAGAGTGGTGGTTCCGGATTCCAACAGCCAGGTGAGCCCGGCCCGCGGGCCCCGATCCACGACGAGTGCATATCCTGGGACACCATCGACGTGAGCCGGTTGTTTTACCGCCGGCTCACGCTCGGGATCAACCGGCACGAACGTGACGGTAGGGTGCTGCTCTTCGGTCGGGCTCGGACCTTCAACGTCCATGCACCCATCGTAGTTTGTCCCCCCGACCTACACGCGCATACCTGTGCCCAAAGAGGGATTTCCACCGGAAATCGCTGGCCAGGGCCACCCCCACCCCGGCCTTGCTCTGCTCGGCTACCCCTCCCCCACCGGAGGGAATTCCTATTCCGTTTGGGCGGTATAGGCAGCTGCATCGATAAGGACACCGCGGTCGGCGTCGGCGGCAGCCTCCATGATAAAAAACCAACCGGCGCCGTACGGATCTGCGTTCACAAGGTCAGGGCTGTCCTCGAGCGCCTCGTTTATGTCGGTGATTGTTCCCGCGATCGGCATATATATCTCAGAGACCGATTTAGTTGACTCCACCTCGGCGACCACGGCGCCGGCCTCAGCCTCTTTAGGCGTATCAGGCAGGTCGACGTAAACCACGTCTCCCAGGGCGTCCTGTGCAAAGTCCGTGATACCAATCTTGAGGCGACCGTCCTCGAGCTCGGCCACCCACTCGTGCTCGGATGTGTATGCGAGTCCGTCGGGGGTGTTCATTCGTTGCTCCTGTCCTGCGCTGACGCCAATTTAGCCCTGATGTCACGGCCGTAATCCACCAGTACCCAGTAGTAGAGCACTAGGCCGATCGTGCCTACAACAAAAGCAAGGGCCTCCAGCCAGCTCAAGTCCCATCCCTCGGCCCAATAGAACCACGTGACGGCACTGTAGACGAGGAACGTTGCCAGCTTGCCGAGGTAACGCACCTCGACGCTGCGTTCACCTCGAACAAACAATGCGATGGCGGCCAGTCCGACCAGGCCTTCCCGCACGATGAGCGCGGCCGCGAACCACGGAGCGAGCACGCCCGCCACCCAACCGAAGACGACTGCAACCGCCACGGCTATGCGATCGGCGAGCGGGTCCAGCAGCTTGCCGAGCTCCGACACCTGGTTGAGTTTTCTGGCTAGATAGCCATCGACCCAATCGGTCCAGGCGATGAAGAAGAACACTGTGCCGGCGCCCGCCGGATCGTCCTTGCCGAACAACAGCCACAAGAAGACGGGAATGAGGCCCAGCCTGGCGAGCGAGATGAAATTCGGGATGGTGAACACCGCCTGAGAGTAACCTCCCGGCAGCCCCCCGGGAGGACGCCGTGCGCGGCGACATCATCATCGTTGAGGATCACCACCGGGCCGCCGCCGTCCAGATCGTCGAGCACACAACAGCCGCGGTCGGCGCCAAGCCGGGCCGCTACACCATCACCGTGGCCGGGGAGTCTGGCAGCGGCAAGTCCGAGACCGCTCAGGCCATCGCCGAAGCATTCGCCGAACGGACGGTTACCGTCGCTATCTACCAGCAGGACGATTATTTCATTCATCCACCGAAGACCAACGACCGGACCCGTCGGGAAGACATCGGCTGGGTTGGGCCAGGCGAGGTGCGTCTCGATCTCCTCGACCAACATCTCGGAGCCGCCCTCGACGGCGCCGACCAGGTCGAGAAGCCGCTTGTCATGTATGCGGAGGACCGCGTTGCCAGCGAAGTGATGGATCTGCGAGGAGTGAAGGTCGTCATCGCCGAGGGCACCTACACGAGTCTTTTGGAACACGTCGACACCCGAGTATTCATTGCCCGCAACCGGCTCGACACGATGGAGCACCGCATGAAGCGGGGCCGTGAGGACTTCGACCCTTTCATTGAGGAAGTGCTCACCATCGAGCATGACATCATCTCGCAACACCAGGGCCTGGCCGACGTGGTTATCACTCGCGACTACGCCGTCGAGTTCTCCTGAACGTAAGCAGCCCGGGGCGAGAAGCCCCGGGCTGCAGTTTTCGAGACGACCCCTTAACGGACTTCGTTGGCATTCACCAGGTGCCACGGCGTCTTACCCGGCCGGACCAGGACCAGGGTTGCGGCGCCGATAAGCAGGAGAACGAATCCGGCTATGCCGAAGTCGGCAGTCTCGAAACCAGTTGTCGGGAGCGCTTGGGCAAACCCGAAGTCGGCAATGAGGGATGTCTGTCCATCACTCAGTGAAATTGAATACGTACCAGTCGTCGTGAGGGCCGTGTTCTCAGGGGCGGTGGCCGTGAGCACCCTGACCTCGTAGGTGCCACCGGTGAGCGCCGCAAACAGGTATTGGCCGCTGGCGCCGGTAACGGTTGTCAACCTCGTCCCATTGACGGTGTCGAACAGCGAAACTGTGACCCCCGCCAGGATGTCCTCACCGGAATCGAATATGCCGTTGACATTGTCGTCCATCCACACCTGGTCGCCGATGGCGGCCCGGGCCAGCACGGCGCCCGCGGCGGGCCCAAAGTCGGCCACCACATGGTGCTCGCCGTCGGCGAGCACGTCCGGCAAGGCAGGTGGTGTAGTGAGGTCGGTGTTGGCCGGCGTCGTGGTCAAGTCCACGATGACGTCGTAGCTTCCCGTCGCCAGGCCGGCGAACAGGTAGGTGCCATCGGCGTTGGTCGTGGCCTCGAGTGCGCCACCGGTCCCGGGCATCGTGAGGAGCACGCGGACACCACCGATACCGGGCTCGGAGCCGTCCCTCCACCCGTTCCCGTTGGAGTCGAGCCACACCATGTCGCCAATCGATCCAAGCTCAGGAGCCACCCGCGTGAATCCGGCGCAGTTGGCGACGATCGAATTGACGTTGTCACCAATGGCAGCGTGGGCCACTCGCATGGCGACGGCGTCTCCGGTGAGCGTCGCCGAAGTGTTGAAGGTCAGCCAGTCCTGGTCGTCGGGCAGGTCGGGGCTGACCTCGCTCTGGTAGACAACACTGCCGGAGGAATCCAGCAGCTGCATGAACCACTGTTCGTTCAGCTGATCGCTCTGGTCGACGGTCTTGTTTGAGTGCTCGTCATAGGAGACCATCGCCAATGCGTAGTCACCGGCCGGGATGGTGGCGGCGAGGGCCATGGTCGTTTCGCTGGGGCTGAAACCCGCGTTCGGGTTCAGCAGGGGCGCATTCAGGCTGACCTCGAAGTCACTCGTGCAGTCGGTTGAATCCGCCACCGCGGCCGGCGCCATGAGAAGGCCGATTATCACATTGATGAGAGCAAGCAGACCGAGTCTGCCCAATCTGGGGGTGTTCATTTCGTTCTCCGTGTTAGCAAGTCCTGAACACGATCAACCTATAACACTCTGCGTAGTTGTCAAACGCTTAGAGTGGTGGGAGTGAGACGTAACCAGCCGGGCGCGTGAAACCCCCTGCCGGGCAGGGGGTTTCTTCAACTGTTCGGATTCAACCCGGGTTAACCCCTAAGTCTCCACCGATCCGTCGTCTATTTCGAGCGTTTGCTCGGTCACAGAACCGACGATTTCGATCTTCGGTGCGTCGTAGTCCGCCATAGGTACCTCCCGGCGATTGTCAGCGCTGAACACACGATAACACGACCGCTAACCGCGCGTTCTGTCTTGGCACGCTCGGTGGTCAACGCCGGTAGGCTCGTTCCACATGACGCAAAGATACAAGATCAGAAGCCCGGTGGTGATCCACGAAACAATCGGCGACGAATCCGTCATCGTGAACCTCGAGACCGGTATGTACTACAGCACTACAGCATCCGGGGCACGAATCTGGCAGGCCCTGGAGTACGGCCCGGCAGCTTCTGGGGAAATCGTCGACATCTTGAGGACTTCATACCTGGTAGCCGGCGACTCCATCGAAGACCTCGTAGAGGGTTTTCTCAGCGAGTTGGAGAGTGAGGGCCTCATCGTGCCGTCTTCCGCCGGCGAGTCGTCTGAGGTCTCC
>JAUXJL010000163.1 GCA_030624805.1 Acidimicrobiia bacterium | reverse complement strand
GGCCGAGCCGTAGCTGGGAGAGGCCCAGCCGCACTCGGCCCGCCTTCCAAGGTGGATGGCCTTCGTCCTGCGTGCCTGCCATGAGCACAGATCGTTCGGTGAGATCAACACAGACTTGCAACGGGGGGCACGGTGCCTGACGACCTTGCCACGATCGGGCAGGTCAACATCCGCGAGGAGATGTCGACCTCGTTCCTCGACTATGCCATGTCGGTCATTGTTTCCCGAGCGTTGCCCGACGTGCGGGACGGCCTCAAGCCTGTGCACCGCCGCATCTTGTACTCCATGGAGGAGAACGGAATCCGGGCCGGCACCCCGTTCAAGAAGTCTGCACAGGTGGTTGGCGACGTCATGGGCAAGTATCACCCCCACGGCGACAGTGCCATTTACGACGCGCTCGTTCGCCTCGGGCAAGATTTTTCATCTCGCTACCCACTCATTGACCCGCAAGGGAACTTCGGAACCGTTGACGACCCGCCCGCCGCCTACCGCTACACGGAGTGCCGCCTCGAGTCACTCGCCTCCCACATGCTCGAGGGCATCAACGAGAACACGGTCGATTTCAAGGAGAACTATTCAGGGGAGTACAGCGAACCGGCTGTGCTCCCGGGCCGATTCCCCAACCTCCTCATCAATGGTTCCACCGGGATCGCGGTCGGCATGGCAACCAACATCCCCCCGCACAACCTGCGTGAGATCGTCGATGCCTGCCTGCACATGCTGGAAAACTCCGAGGCCACTTCCCAAGATCTCATGGAGTTCGTGAAAGGACCGGATTTCCCCACCGGGGGCTACATCATCGGTACCGAGGGTGTTCGTGATGCACTGCTGACCGGACGGGGCTCTATCAAGATCCGCGCCGTCACCGACGTCGACGAGGTGAGAAAGGGGCGCACCGGCATCATCGTCACCGAGATTCCCTACCAGACTGGTCACGATCGCATCATGACCAAGATCGCCGAGCTGGTCAACGACAAGCGGATCGAAGGTATCTCCGACCTGAGAGATGAGTCCAGCTCCCGGGTCGGGACCCGGCTCGTCATCGAACTGAAACGAGACGCTCGTCCCCAGGTCGTGCTCAACCAGCTCTACAAGTTGACGCCGCTCCAGGACTCTTTCGGGGTCAACTTCGTCGCCCTCGTCGATGGTGTCCCCAGAACGATGGGGATTGCCGAGGCAATCAAGCACTATCTCGAGCACCAGATGGAAGTGGTGGAGCGCCGCACCCAGTTCAGGTTGGACAAGGCCGAGGCCCGGGCCCACATTGTCGAGGGACTCCTCATCGCGGTCGACAATATTGACGAGGTCGTCAAGCTCATCCGGGCTTCCAAGGATGTCGATGCGGCTCGGGCGTCTTTGATCAAGCGCTTCGAGCTCACCGAGATTCAGGCCAATCACATTCTCGACATGCCACTGCGCCGTCTCACCGCTCTCGAGAGCGACAAGCTCCGTAGTGAGTTCGCCGACCTTCAGAAAGTCATCAAGGCTCTGAAGGCGATTCTGAAGAGTCCGGCCAAACGGCGCTCGTTGGTTGCCAAAGAACTCACCGAGATCAAAGAGAAGTTCGGCGACCATCGCCGCACCCGCATTGTGCCCGACGAGGGAATCCTCTCCATGGAGGATCTCATCGCCGACGAGGAGCTCGTGGTGACCGTAACCCAGGCCGGGTACGTCAAATCGGTGGTTGCCAACACCTATCGAGCGCAGGGCCGAGGTGGCCGGGGAGTGCAGGGTGCCAAGTTAAACGAAGATGACGTCATCAGCCGGATGCTGCACACGACGGCTCACGCCTACCTGCTGTTCTTCACCAATCGAGGCAAGGTCTACAGCCTCCGGGCTCACGAAATCCCTCGAAAGGAGCGCACGGCCAAGGGAACGCTGGCCCAGGCCTTCATGCAGATCGACCCGGACGAAAGGATTGAGGCCGTGGTCGACACCCGCGACTACGAAACTTCGCAGTTTCTCGTCATCGCCACCCGCAACGGGCAGGTCAAGAAGACCAAGTTCGCTGAGTACGACTCACGCCAATCCAGTCTCATTGCTATCAAGCTGGCCGAGGACGACGAGGTTGTTTCGGTTCACACTACCGGCGGCGACGCCGACCTCCTGTTGTTCACACACAACGGCCAGGGTATCCGTTTCGCCGAGAGTGATATTCGGGCGATGGGCCGCGGCACCCAGGGAGTGCGGGGTATCAAGCTCCGCCAGGGTGATCATGTAGTTTCAGCCGCCCAGGACGGGGAGGGTGACGAGGTGTTGCTGCTCACGGACGCCGGCTACGGCAAGCGGACCAAAATGGAACAATTCCCAAAGCAGAAGCGGGGCGGCATCGGCGTCAAGGCGATCAAAATCACTCCCAGCCGGGGGCAGCTCATCGCGGCCCGCGCAGTCACTCCGGGTAGCCAGCTCTTCGTGACCTCGAGCGACGGCATCGTCATCCGGACCGAGGCCGACAGCATCAGCCGTCAGAAACGGGACGCCTCTGGGGTCAAGGTGATGAATCTCGAGGACGACGCCACCCTGACGGCCTTCACTATCGTCCCGGCCGAAGAGACATGACCCGCCGAGTCGTCGGTAAACAAGTGGGAACCGCAGTGCGCGGCCATAGCGTCGGTTACAGGTACAATCCGCTCCGTTACTATCAGGGGTTCTATGGCTGTCCGTAGGGTCCGGCGGGTCTTAAGAAAGATCGACCCGTGGACCGTCCTCAAGGTCTCAATCATCTTCAACGTGATCATGGTTATGGCGATTTCCATCGGCATCGCCATCGCATGGTCGCTATTGCGCAACAGCGGCATTCCCGATGACATCGTCGACTCGGTTAACGAGCTGGCGATCTTCGAGGAGGACATCAATCTGGACGGCCCGTCCTATTTCCGGGTCATGTTCTTTTTCAGCATCGTCTCGACCGTTCTGTTGACCGGCCTGGCCACTCTCTCGGCCGTCTTCTACAACCTCATCTCCGACGTGGTTGGGGGTGTGGAGTTTGTGGTTCTCGAAGAGGTTCTCGAGATGCCACGTACCACCCCGCAGGTGCGTCAATCTCGCAATCGCACCGAGATCCCAGCCGTGGCACCACCCAACGGGCCGCTGGCCGAGTTACCAACCGAGGAATCGCCGGTTACGTCCTAGGTCTCGCTTGTTCGGTCAGGCCGGCCGACGCGCGATGGCTATTTGGCAGATGATGTATCAGAGTCGGCCACCCTGTGCGTCAACCTGAGGGAACTTCGGGCCTTTTCCACGCCGACGGGTTCGCTCTCAACTTTGCCTGCGCTATAGGACCAGTCCGCCGGAGCGTTGATCTCGAGCCTGGTCGACCGCGTATGCCGGTCCTCTTGCGGCAACGATTCTGGCGACCACCCCACGGTCAGGTGATCGAGATTCCCCGGTAGCCTGAGACGGCGATTACGAGGAGGTCCGGTGGACACAGAGAAGATCGTGCAGCGGCTGGGGATTACGGGCCCGATCCAGGGGGTGTATGCCGGTGGGTGGCAGGACGCAACCGGTGAGGAGCTCACTTCGGTCAACCCCGCTACCGGCGAGACCATCGCAACGCTCACCATGGCAACGAGGGATCAATACGACGCCGTTACCCGGGATGCGGTTGAAACCTTCCAAGAGTGGCGCATGTTGCCGGCGCCGAAACGTGGTGAATACGTCCGGCTGATCGGTAACGCGCTACGCGATGTGAAGCCCGAGCTGAGCGCTCTCGTCACCCTCGAGTCGGGGAAGATCTTGGCTGAGGGAGAGGGCGAAGTGCAGGAGATGATCGACATCGCCGACTTCGCAGTCGGGCTCTCCCGCCAGTTGTACGGACTGACCATGACAAGCGAGCGTCCCCGTCACCGCATGTATGAGCAATGGCACCCGCTTGGCCCGTGCGGGATCATCTCGGCCTTCAATTTTCCGGTGGCGGTGTGGTCCTGGAATGCCCTCATAGCAGCGGTGTGTGGTGATACGAACATCTGGAAGCCCTCGCTCCGGACTCCGCTCTCAGCTGTCGCGGTCACCGAGATCTGTCACCAGGTGATGGCGGGCTCTGGCTTCGAAGGAGTGTTCAACCTCGCCATCGGGACCGATGACGAGGTCGGAAGCGCCATGGTCAACGACACCAGGGTGCCGCTCATTTCAGCCACCGGGAGCTGCAACATGGGGCGTATTGTCGGCCCGGCAGTTCTCAAGCGGATGGGCCGGCCGCTTCTCGAGCTCGGCGGCAACAACGCCATACTCGTTATGGACGACGCCGACCTGGACCTGGCCACACGGGGGGCGACATTCGCGGCGGTCGGAACCGCCGGTCAGCGTTGCACGAGCCTGCGACGCTTGCTGGTCCACTCAGATGTCATTGATGAGATGACGTCACGCCTCATTGATGTCTACAAGCAGGTTCGGATTGGTGATCCACTCGAAAGGCAGACGTTGATGGGCCCCCTCATCAGCTCAAACGCAGTGGATCAAATGATGACGGTGCTCGAAATCGCACAGGGACAGGGCGGGGAGGTCGTGTATGGGGGTAACCGGCTCGACGGCTTCCCCGGCCACTTCGTGGAGCCGACCCTGGTCCGGATCAGCAAGGATGCTCCCATCGTGCAAGAGGAGACGTTCGCTCCAATCCTGTGGGTCATCGAAGTGGACGATCTCAGCGACGGGATCGCCGTGCAGAACGGTGTGCGCCAGGGTCTTTCCTCGGCCATATTCACCGACTCCCTCAGCAACGCTGAGACCTTTCTTTCGCACATGGGCTCCGATTGCGGGATAGCCAATGTCAACATCGGTACTTCTGGTGCAGAAATCGGGGGAGCCTTCGGGGGGGAGAAGGAGACCGGCGGAGGCCGTGAGGCCGGCAGCGACTCCTGGAAATCGTATATGCGCCGGCAGACCACAACCATCAACTGGGGCGGCGACCTTCCCCTGGCTCAGGGGATCGAATTCGTCTAGCGCCCGCGAGCCCTAACGCTCGCCTTCGGGCGACCGGCGCTCGCTTCGGCTCAGTTTCAGACTTCCGGCGTCCGGCGCTCGCTGCGCTGGCTTCCGGTTCCCGAGTCGTTGTGGAACGTTTTGATGCCTGAGGCCACCAAGATATTCATCACCAACCCTGGGAAAACCGGCGACCTGGCTGATGCCTGATGCCTGAGGCGTCGGGCGCTCTCAGCTCTCGCGGCGGTAACGCTCCTTGAGTAGCGTGTACGACTCGACTCGGCGTACGTAGTCGCCACTGCGACGCAAACGCGAGGCGACCTCGCCGATGCTCTGACCCTCGGTCCGGAGTCGTCGGATGCAGCGTTCAACGGGCCGAATCCCATTGGCGTCGGTTGACCGCTTATGGTCCCGCTCTAGCCCGAGCTCGTTGGCAAGCTCAACCAACGCGGCGATACGGCGAACCGTTCCAGGCTGCTTGCGAAGCGACATCGCTATCTCTGAAACGGGGGCGCCACGGTCGAGCT
>JAUXJL010000200.1 GCA_030624805.1 Acidimicrobiia bacterium | reverse complement strand
GCGGCTTCACTCGCTACGCCCTTGCGAGTCTCCGTGGAGCGAACCCAGTACCCGACCTCGCCGACGCGCGACTGACGAGACACGAACCACACCGAAACGTTGCCGACATGAAACCCCGGGTCCTCGAGGTACCGAATCGTGAAGTCGAACGCCCGCCCCTCTCCCCAGGCGGAGACCGAATCCCGCAGAAACACGAGCGCATCGCGGCGCCCGTAGCCCGAGTGGGCCCACGGCAACCATTTGTTGAGGTCGGCCAGAGAGTCGGCGGCTCCATCTATCAACGCGTCGAGATCGCGCCGACGGAACGGCCGCATCTCGAGCCGCGGTGTAAACCGGGACCCACCGGCAAGCATTTCTGGGCCCCCTCCTGTCGGTAGTGGTCGGGGCATTCCTGAAGCATATCTGCCATTTAGTAAGAGGCGGGCGGAGGCTTCAAAGGGATCTAACCGCTTGAGACGGTCTTCCCTCGGAACGGATCGAGCCCGGCTTCTGCTTCCTCAATTGGCGAGAGGATCAGTCGAGAGCCCGGGAAATTGTCGCAGTGCTGTTGTGACTAGCACCCTGTTGGCCTTTGACCGGCGACTGGTGAGTGGTGACCTCCTAGGATTCTCCGAATGGCGACCCTCTGGGACACCCTCACCGACCTGCCGTCCGAGCACATCGGATCGCGCCCTGCCACCGCAGCGGTGCTGATTCCTCTGTTCGAAGATGAGGACGAAGTGGTGCGGGTTGTTATTACCAAACGGCCAGACCACATGCCGTCGCATCCCGGCCAGCTGGCATTTCCAGGTGGCAAGATCGACCCCACCGACGAGTCCGTGCTGGCTGCGGCACTTCGGGAGGCAGACGAGGAGGTCGGGATAACCCCCGACCAGGTCACCCCCCTCGGGTTTCTCGAGCCGGTTTCGACAAACAGGTTCGAGGTGGTAGTGGCTCCTGTGGTCGGCAGGCTCAAGGGCGTCCCGCGGCTGGTGCCGGACCCGTCGGAAGTGGCGTCCACCATGGTCCCGCCGCTCCACTATTTCCTAAACGAAGATCGGTGGCGCACCGAGAGCTGGTCCGGCCATGAGTTGTGGTTTATCGATGTTGAGGGCGAGGTGCTGTGGGGCGCCTCCGCCGCCATGATGCGATCGCTGCTCGATGTAATCAGAGGGCAGTGAACAGCGGCGCTAGCACCAGGGCTGGAAGCAGGTTGGCTACCCGTATCCGCTTCAGATCTAGCAGTCTCAGGGCAACCCCGATCAGCAATATTCCGCCTGCGGTAGTGAGAGCCTCCAGCGACGCCTCGGACAGAAAATCGCCGAGCACGGCCGAGACTCCTGCGATGCTCCCCTGCACAACCAACACGGTCACGGCCGACAGCATGACGCCCCAGCCGTAAACGGCCGCAAACGCAGCCGAGGCAAACCCGTCAAGCCCGGCCTTGATGTACAGCAGCTCGGGGTCTCCCAATCCGTCATTGATGGACCCGAGCACGGTGAGTGGGCCGACACAGAACACGAGGGAGGCGACAACGAAGCCCTCGCCGAACCTGCTCCGCCGGTCTCCCGGCAGGTTTTCGATTGCCGCCTCGGGCAGCTCGGGGTCGATGACCGGTGACTCGTGCTGGCCGGCAAATCGGTCCCGCAGCCAATCACCCAGTCGCTCAAGGCCCTGTTCGATCCGAAGCAGCTCACCGATGACGCCGCCGGCGAGGATGGCGGCCAGCACTGGAATCAGCTCCGAGGCTTCTAACGAATCTCGGAATCCAATGGTGAGTGTCAAGAGCCCAAGCCCGGCCATAACGGTCGTCCGAATGCGCTCGGGGAAACGGTTGGCGGCGAGTGCCCCGACCGTCGTGCCGATGATGACGGTGATGACATTGGCGGCCGTTCCGAGGAACACCTCAGATCAGCCGTAACAAGCCAATGACGACCCCGTCGGCCACTGCTTCCCACGAGGCCTCGATGATGTTCTCATGGACGCCGATTGTGCCCCACGCTTGCTTGCCATCACTCATTTCCAGAAGAACCCTTGTAACCGCCGCGGTTCCGGCGGCCGGGTCAAGCACGCGCACCCGATAGTCGGTGAGGCGCAGCAGCTCCACGTCCGGGAACGTGCTGGCGAGGGCCTGACGCAAGGCTCGGTCGAGAGCGTTGACGGGTCCGTCGCCTTCGGCAGTGGCGACAACCCGTTCCCCTTTGACGTGCACCTTGATCGTGGCTTCAGCCACGACCTGGCCGTCGGCCCGCCGTTCGGTGAAGACCCGGTAGGACTCCAGCTCGAAGAAGGGCTGTTCCCAACCGGTAGCCCGGCGAACGATCAGCTCGAATGTGCCGTCCGCTGCCTCGATCTGATAGCCGCGAGCTTCCAAATCCTTGACGGTGGCCAGGATGGCGGCCGCGGTTTCGTCGTCGAGATCGAGACCTTGTTCCCGCGCCTTGCCAAGCACCGTCGAACGTCCCGCCATCTCCGACACCACCATGCGTGTGGTGTTGCCCACTTCTGCCGGACTTATGTGCTCGTATGCGTCTCGACGGCGCGCCAGGGCCGACGTATGGAGCCCGGCCTTGTGGGCGAAGGCAGATGTACCCACATATGGATGGTGCGGGTCGATCGTGATATTCACCAGGTCGGCGATGAGGTGCGAGATGGTGGTGAGCCGGGTCAGGCGTTCCTTCGGAATTGCCTCGACTCCGAGCTTCAACACGAGATCGGGCACCACGGTGCACAGGTCGGCGTTTCCCGTCCGCTCCCCATACCCGTTGACGCAGCCCTGAACCTGCACCACACCTGCACGGACGCCGGCGAGCGTGTTGGCGACTGCGCATCCCGAATCGTTGTGAGTGTGGATGCCGAGGTCTGCATTTGGGACCGCCGCCTTGGTGGCTGCTACAGCTGTCGAGATTTCAGAGGGAAGCCCGCCGCCGTTGGTGTCACACAAAATCACTCGCTCCGCACCGGCCTCAGAGGCTGCTCTGACCACCCGTAAGGCATATTCGGGACTCTGCTTGTAGCCGTCGAAATAGTGTTCGGCATCGACAAACACACGTTTGCCTTCATTCCTCAAGAACGTGACGGTGTCTGTGACCATCGCTACGCCTTCGTCCAAGCTGGTTCGCAGTGCTTCGGTGACGTGGTAGTCCCACGACTTCGCGACGATACAAATGACGTCCGTGTTGGCCTCGAGCAGTGCTTGCAACTGCGGGTCGGAGGCCGCGTCGGTGTCGGCCCGGCGAGTAGAGCCGAAGGCGACCAACGTGGCGTTCTCGAGGTCGAGTTCCTTCTCGGCTCGGGCAAAGAATTCAGTGTCCTTGGGAAGCGCACCCGGCCAGCCACCCTCGATATAGTGGACTCCGAGCTCGTCGAGAAGTACGGCAACCTTCAACTTCTCCTCAACGGTCAAGCTGATTCCTTCGCGCTGCGTGCCGTCGCGCAGCGTTGTGTCGTAAATCTCAACCATTCCCCTTTGATCCTTCCTAAAGAAAAACCCTTCGGAGGTCCGAAGGGCAGGGGCGCATACGTCTTGGACCGTATGCGCTACGTAATAACGATGCTGGTTGGTTCGTGCATGTCGGGGGGAGTCTACGGGAAGTCGGCCCTTCGTCAACAGCGGGGCAGTAGGCAATAGGCAATATCGCGGAGAACCCGTCCAGGTGTTGGGAGCGCGGTACTGCCTGCTGCTCGCCTCCGAGGGAGGCGACTAACCTCCCCGCTCTATGTCCAAACAAGTCGTCTTCTCGGGTATTCAACCAACCGGTGACATACACATCGGCAACTATCTCGGAGCGCTTCGCAACTGGGTGCGCCTACAGGACGAATACGACACGATTTACTGTGTGGTTGACCTTCACGCGCTCACCGTTCCCCAGGACCCGGGCCAGTTTGAGAAGGACCGGCTCGAAGCGGCCAAAATGGTGATGGCGGCGGGCGTCGACCCGACGACCTCTCTGTTCTATTACCAGAGCCAGGTGCCTCAGCACACTGAGCTGTCGTGGATGCTCAGCACCCTGACGCAGCTCGGATCGCTCAATCGAATGACCCAGTTCAAGGACAAGTCCGATCGAGTGGGCGCCAATCTCGGCCTCTACGCCTACCCGGTCCTGATGGCCGCCGACATCCTCATTCATCATGCTCACAAGGTGCCGGTGGGAGACGATCAGACCCAGCACCTCGAGCTGACCAGGGACCTGGCGGAACGATTCAACCGGCGATTCGGCGAGGAGTTCCCGGTCCCGGAGGGGATCATCCCCGAGCACGGTGCCCGCATCATGTCGCTCCAGGATCCGAAGTCCAAGATGGGGAAGTCAGATCCCAACCAGGGAAGTCGCATCCTCTTGCTCGACGATCCGGACGCTATCCGCAAGAAGATCGCCCGGGCTGTCACCGACTCGGGGACAGGTATCGAGTACGACTGGGCGGCGAAACCTGGCATTACCAACCTGCTCGAGATCCTGTCGCTGTTCTCCGAAACGCCGGTCGAGAAACTCGTAGACGAGCACAACGCCAAGCAATACGGCGAGTTCAAAAAGCTGGTCGCTGAAGCGGTAGTGGACGGGCTGGCTTCTGTCCGGTCGGCTTACGCCGCCCTCGAAGACGAGGAAGTGTCGCGCCTCATGAACAAGGGCGCTCTCGACGCTCGATCAAGCGC
>JAUXJL010000194.1 GCA_030624805.1 Acidimicrobiia bacterium | reverse complement strand
TCCCATGCTGTACCCCAGCCACTACAGCGACGGCTGGCTTGGGTTTGCGGACCCAAACGCTCATCCGGGACCGGTGACCGCCAATGCCCTCGACGACGGGATCCCTCGGCTCAATAGTCCCTCACTCCTGCGCCCGTGGCTGCAAGCCTTCTATTACACGAGCGCACAGATCCAGGCCACCATCGCCGAGGCAGAAAAACGGGGGGTGGGCTGGATCCTGTGGAACGCCCCCGGCAACTATTCGGAGAGCGCCATTCCCAAGGACGAGTAGCCACGGCTACGAGGAGACCGGCAATCGGACTTCGAAGTGGCTCCATCGTGCAGCGGGTCAATTGCGGCCACCCGGCCACCGTGGGCTTGCGCGATCGCCTGGACTACCGGAAGGCCAAGGCCTGTCCCGCCTCCGCCCCTGCTCCGGCCCTCGTCCAGGCGGACCAACCGCTGGAAAACCCGCTCCCGTTCGCCGGCAAGTATGGCATTTCGACTGCCCAGCCTTCCTGAGTAGAACCTGAGAAAGACCTACCCCCCGAGGCGACGCTGCCGGACGGCTTCGAACAGCACGATCCCGGCAGACACCGATGCGTTGAGGCTGTCAATAGTGCCGGTCATTGGGATGAGAATCTGGTCCATGCCGAGCCATCCCTCCGACAGACCGGTCGATTCGCTGCCAACGACGAGGGCACATGGCTGAGTGAGGTTGGCTTCGGAATGTGACTGGGTGGCTGAGGGAGTTGTGGCAAATATGGAAATATCGTTGGCGGCAAGCCATTCGAGGGCCTCTCCGGTTGAGGCGACGGCCACCGGAGTCGTGAAAAGTGTTCCCATCGAGGCTCGGATGACATTCGAGTTGAAGAGATCGGTCGTAGCGTCGGCGACCACCACCGAGGCACCGGCCGCATTGGCGCTCCGGATCATTCCGCCGAGATTGCCCGGCTTTTCTATCGATTCGACGACCAGCACCAGCGCGTCCTCGGTAGGGAGCCCCGACAGCGGTGCCTTCCACTGCCGGAGAACGGCTACGAAACCGCTCGGGTTCCCACGCAACGAGATCTTTTCGAGGACGGATTCCGTCACGGTAGTGACGGGAACCGACCCGCCGGTGAGGATCTCCCGGTATACACGCGCCCCGTGCTCGGTCAGCAGGTCCTGACAGACATACACGTCGAGTACCTCGTGGACGCCCAAGGCGCTCTCCAACTCCCGCTCCCCCTCCACGAGGAATAGACCCGTCGCGTCGCGTTCTCTTCGTTTCCGAAGGCGAACGAGCCCCTTGATCCGTGAGTTGGTTGTGGATTCGATGTCAGGCACGGGAGTGACCCAACCACAAAGTCAGACGGGACGCCACATGAGCACATGAGGCCCGGTGTGCTCTTCAATCCATTCTTCCCCCTCGGCCAAGAAGCCGCCCGACTCATAAAACGGAATCGCATCAATCCGGGCGTGGCACCACACCTCGTCTCCACCGTGGCTTTCGATATGCCGGAGGCAGCGCTCGATGAGTCCGGCACCGATGCCGGTTCGCTGGTGGGCCGGATCCACGGCTATCGCCACCAGCCGCCAGGAGTGGGCCGCTGGCTTCTCGAGCCGTTCCTGGCGAAAGACCAACGCGGTTCCCACAACCTCATTTGCAACCAAGGCGGCAAAAACACCCGCCTCGGGGAGGGTCTCGCCCGGATGTGCCAACTCCTCGAGCGTCTGATGAGGACGAAGGACCCGCTGTCGAAGAGGCCGCGTCTCTGCAGGCTCCACCGTATGAATCTCGACCATCAGCCGAGGCTACTTCTCAGGCTTCCCAAGGAACGCCGGAGGCGTTCCCCAGATCCTTGACATCGAACGTATGTTCGCTCTAGGGTCGGAGGCCCAGCAGGCAGGCGACCGTGACACTTACCCAACCCAGCTTCGACGACATGGGAATCCATCTCTCAGACGTCACCTTTTGTGTCCTCGACCTCGAGACGACCGGCGGATCCCCTACCGACTGCGGCATCACCGAGATTGGGGCCCTCCGGTTTCGGGGCGGAGAACCGGACGGAACCTTCCAAACGCTCGTGAACCCTGGAGGGCCGATCCCTCCCTTCATAACCGTCATGACCGGCATCACCCAGGCGATGGTGATCGAGGCGCCCCGAATCGAAGAAGCATTACCGTCATTCCTGGAGTTCATCGGCGACGCGGTAATCGTCGGTCACAACGTCAGGTTCGACATCTCGTTTCTCAACGCCGCCTCGGAGCGATTGGGTTATGGCCGCCTCTCCAACCCTTCGTCGGACACCTATACATTGGCCCGCCGCTTGTGCCGCAATGAGATCCGTAATATGAAACTGCAGACGCTGGCCGCCCACTTCCGATCCCCTACCACCCCGACTCACCGCGCTTTCGACGACGCCGCAGCCACCGCCCACGTGTTCTGGGCCTTGCTCGAGCGGGCCGGCACCATCGGTGTGACCCACCTCGAGGATCTGCTCGCCCTCAAGACGGCCAAAGGGGCACCCCAGTATCAAAAGATCGGTCTCACCGATTCGTTGCCGCGGCGGCCCGGCGTGTACTTATTCAAAGACAGCACCGGCCACGTCATTTACGTCGGCAAGGCCAAGAACCTGAGGAGTCGGGTCCGTTCATACTTCTACGGAGACGAACGCCGCAGCATTCACACGATGCTGCGCGAGCTCGACACCATCGAGCATCACGTGTGCGCCAACGAGCTGGAGGCAGAGATCACTGAGATTCGACTCATCGCCGCCCACACGCCCCGCCACAACCGGCGCTCCAAGCCGGCTCGCTCACAGCACTGGGTGAAGCTCACCAACGAGACCTTCCCCCGTCTGTCCTTGGCCCGCACCCAGAAGCCCGATGGCGGCACCTACGTTGGGCCCTTCCGGAGTCGCAAAGCCGCCGAGCTGGTCATGAACGCCATCTGGGATGCGGTACCAATCCGCCGGTGCCGGGGGGCGGCGGGGAAACGCACCGCCCGCTGCACTTTCGACCAGCTCGGTGTGTCTGTCTGTCCCTGCGCCGGGGGTGTCGACCCGGACGACTACGCCGGCATCGTGGACCGCATCAAGCGGGGCCTGGCTGAGGACCCGGCCCTTCTCCTCGAACCTCTCGTCGACCGTATGGTCGCTCACGCCCGCGGCCAACGCTACGAAGAAGCTGGCTGGGTACGGGACCGGTATCGGGCACTGGCACGGGCCATCGAACGGCGCCGGGCGTGGCGAGTCCTCCAGGAGGCCGGACTCTTATGGGCCGAGACCCTATCCGGCGATGGTGCGCTCGTCGAACAGGGAAGATTCGTGGCAGCCTGGAGCGGGAACGAGCAGCCGCCATTACTCGCTCCTGTCGACCTGGACCCCGAGCCTCCCCAGACGCCCCCAACTGTGGCGGCCGCTGAAGAAGCTCAGCTCATCTGGAAATGGCTAGATAGTTACGATCCCCGCATCATCGATAGCTCCGGCCCGTTGAGCCTGCCCGTCCGGCGGGTTCCCTCGCTCGATCGGCTGGACGCCGCTTAGCGAAATCCCTCAGCTAGCCACCAGGCCTCACCTCGCTGGAGAATGCGCCCGACGTGGTGCTAGTCGGTCACCTGGAACGAACCCACGATCTTGCTGACGGTGTGTGAAGCCTCAACACCGGCGGCCTCGAACACAACAAAAGCGGGATGGTTCGCTTCATCGGCGAGTGCCCGGTCATGCGCCTCGACGTTGTCCCACACACCGGCAACTTGGATGACGCCGTCGCCCTCCACCAGATAGCACTCCACCAACCCCGGGGGTCGTTCTCCCGTCACCAGGTTGGACCAGGCAGCAAAGATATGCGCTTTTTCCGCACTCTCGACATCGGCTTCGGCAAGAGAAATCACCCGCATCGATCCTCCTCAAAAGAGAGCATATTCTAGGCCTCGGAAACCTCGTCCGGCCGAGAGCCCTCGGAGCCAATGATCAGCCGGCCCGGCCTCTCCACGTCCCCCACCCAGCTCCGAGGGAGTCCACGAATAGTCGGGGAGTTTGTCGATAGATGCCCCTTCCCAATGACCCCATTGCCTCCTGCAGATCCAGGCGGTACTCCTTCACAAACCTCAACAGCCCCAGTCGACTGCTCTCATCTTGGATCAAGTCGGGCTGCACCATCTCTGACAAAACCGCCAGATCGTGCTCGGTCCCCAAGCCGACTGCCAACTCGGTCAGATCGGGGGCCAACTCGTCTGCCAGGTAGGCCGACGATTCAGAAATCAACTGGACCTGGTAGCGCAAGTAGCGGACCGGCTTGCGCCACAGATGAAAGGCTGCACTACTGGGGTAGGCCTGTACGTCCATCATCCGCTGGCGGCCCTGCCGGTAGACCCGGCGAAAGCCGGTGGCGATTGCGGCGAAATCGTCGGGGATGGGCGGCCGGTTCGGATCGCTGGCGGACGGGTCGGCAACTCGAGTGCTGAACTGGTCGAGAAACCTGAGCACCTCCCGTTTCACCGTTTCATCAACAGCGTCCTCCAGGTCCCGCCGGCGGTTCGCCAGGTGATGGCGGAAATCTTGGAACGCCCCGGCGCCGAGATCGAAGGCATCTTGAATGATCAGTGCATCGAACGTCTGTAACAGCACGGCCGCATCCCGGGCCGGGCCCAACCTTCGCCCCACGTCGCGCAGTCCCTGGTTATCCGGCCGAAAAAGGCCTTCGCCGACGAAACGCCGCGTCAGGCGGAGCAC
>JAUXJL010000188.1 GCA_030624805.1 Acidimicrobiia bacterium | reverse complement strand
GGTTATTGCCTCGGACGGGATCCACGAGATCGAGGTGACACATGATTCGTAACGCATGAGAATCCTCCTTCCCGGATCGTGCGACGGTGACGTCGCCAGGCCAATGGTGTGGCTCACAATTCGGGGTGTGGGTGACACCACTTCGCTTGGGTGGGTGGGCACGGTGGCACCTAACTCACTTTTCTGACAGAGTCAGAGCCGTGGAACTGGAGAGCTGATGATCTCGGTCTTTCTCGCCGACGACAATCTGATCGTCCGGGAGGGTGTGAAGGCACTTCTCGACGCCGAAGACGACCTGGACATCGTCGGGGTTGCCTCCGACTACGACGAGCTGGTGAGTGGTGCAGAAGCGGCGCAGCCACAAGTCGTCGTGACGGACATCCGGATGCCGCCGGGCTTTCTGAGGGAAGGTATCGAAGCCGCCATCGAGATTCGCAGACGCCATCCGGGAACCGGCGTGGTGATCCTCTCGCAGTACGACGACCCTGAGTACGCGGTCAGTCTGCTTGCCCAGGGCGCCGCTGGGTACGCCTACCTGCTCAAAGAGCGGGTCGGTGAGGGTGATCAGCTGGCACGGGCAGTTCGCGAAGTGGCCACCGGCGGTTCCATGCTCGACCCCAAGATCGTTGAAGCCCTGACGGTGGGCGTCTCCGAAAGCACCTCACTTTCCGCCGACGAGGAGGATCTCCTTCGACAGGTGGCCGAGGGTCGACCCATCAAGGCCATAGCCATCACACGCCACACCACCCCGGGAGACATCGATGCCGACATCGAAAAGTTGTTCATCAAACTCGCCGAGGGGCTCTCGGCGGGAAAAGCGGGGAGCCTGGAGCGACTGAAGAAACTCCACATGGCCATCATCGACCGCGAGGAACAGGGCGAGACCCTGGCCCGGCTCCTTCCTGGTGGCGTCGCTGAGATGCTGCGCAGTGAAGGCAAGCGCATCGGCGAGACCGAGGAGCTCGTGGTCACGGTCCTGATGGGAGACATCCGCGGGTACACACCTATCGCGGAGCGGACCGATCCCAGTGTCTTGGCTGGCCAGCTCAACGAGCATCGTGCCGCCATGAACCATGCCATCCTCGAGGCCGGCGGCACCGTGATGCAGTTCGTCGGTGACGCCGTGATGGCGGTGTTCGGAGCCCCGGTACCCCAGGACCACCATGCCGAACACGCCGTCAACGCCGCCAAAGCCATGCACGCCGCACAGTTTGAACTCAATGCGATGTGGGAGGCCAAGGGTCGGGAGCCGTTCGGGCTCGGCATCGGGCTATCAACCGGAGTGGTGGCAGCGGCGCTGTTGGGCTCGGAGGAGCGCCTGGAGTATTCGCTGGTCGGCGACACCGTCAACCTGACCCAGCGGGTGCAACAGTGGGCCGAGCCCGGGGAGACGGTGATGACCAGGGCAACGTGGAAGGCCTGCACCAACCCGATCGATGTTGATCCGCTGGAGCCGGCTCACGTGAAAGGCCGGGAAGCTCCGGTAACTGCGTACCGATTTCCGAGGAGAGAGTCGTGAACATTGGCGACCAGACCCGGATCCGTTTCGGCCGGGCGCTCGCAGGCACAGCCGTGCTGCTCGGCGTTGTGGGCACGGGCATGTCGGTCCTATCGGAATTCTCGGACCACTTCGTGCAAGTGTTCGGCGTCCACAACAGCCTCCTGGCCCTCGGTTTCGGGGTTGTGGCCTGGGTAACGATCCCGTCTCAACCAAGAAATGGAGCCGTGTGGGCTCTTGCCTGGGCCTCTTTTTTCGGTGGGCTGTACACCGCCGGGTTAGGTGCCTTCCTCCTCCTCGTCCCCAAGCCAATTTTCAACTTGATGCTGCAAGAAAACCCGACGGTCACCCCTTCGGATTTTCCCCTGCGGGCGGCGATCGCCTGGCAACCCGTGTCTTGGGCCTGGATCCCGGCATTCCTGCTGGTTCTCACAGTGGGATTGTTGTTGTTCCCCGACGGTCGGCCGCCCTCTCCCCAGTGGAGATGGCTGGGCTGGTACAGCGTGACCGCCATCGCGGTGGCAATGGGTGGCCTTGCCTTCCTTGCCAGGCCGTCGAGCACGGTGGTCATCGACTCACTTGAAGGAACCGCCGGGCGGGTCAGCGAAGTGGCGCTCATCATGGCAACGGTGGGTGCCCTGGCATCCGCAGTCTCCCTCATCGTCCGGTATCGGCGCAGTTCGAGTGTGGCCCGCCGCCAGATCCGGTGGATCGCCTGGGGAGGCAGCTTCCTCGTTGCCACCCTCGCTGTGGTGACTGTCTTGGAAGGGGCAGTATCCGAGTCGGGAACCAGCCTGACGTCGCTGATAGCGTTGGGTGGCGAGGGCCTGCTGATCCTCTCATTCGCAGTGGCAATCACCAAGTACCGGTTGTACGACATTGATGTCGTCATCTCCAAGACCGTCACGTATGTATCACTCGCTGTTGTTGTCACGGCGCTGTACACGGCACCAGTCCTCGGGTTCCTTTTTATCTTTGGCGACTCCGGTCCGCTGGGAGGTGACCTGGGCTTCGTCTTGCCGCTGACGGCTACCGCACTGGTGGCGGTTGCATTCGAGCCGATCAGGTCACGACTTCAGCGTTGGGCGAACCGGCTCGTATACGGCCAACGGGCAGCTCCTCACGAGGTGCTGTCCAGGCTGACGGCGCAACTGTTCGACACCTCTGCCGGCGGGGGTCTCGTCGGGCTTGCTCACTTGCTTCGCGAGGGGACCGGAGCCGAAAGGGCCGTGGTCTGGCTGCGTGTCGGCGAACGGCTGCGCGCCGAGGCGGTATCACCGGTCGACACCATGCCGAGCCACGCCGACATCCGCTCCGGCGACGATTTACCGAGTTCGGAGCTGGAGCTGTCGGTGCCGGTGCTCCATGGTGGCGAGCTGTTGGGGGCACTCGGGATCACCAAGCCCCGGGCCCACCCGGTCGATCCGGCGGACCAAGACCTGCTCGCAGATGTCGCCGCCGGCGCTGGGCTGTTGCTCCGCAACCTGCGGCTCAACGCAGAGCTCACCGAGCGGGCTCTCCAGCTTCAAGCGTCGCGGCGGCGGCTGGTCGCCGCTCATGACGCTGCTCGACACCGTTTGGAACGTGACCTCCACGACGGCGCCCAACAGCAGGTCGTGGCGCTAAAGGTCAAGCTTGGCCTCGCCAGAACCATCGCCGAAAAGGAAGGCGCCGACGACCTCGCAGCGAGGGTGACGGATCTGGCCGACCAAACCCAAGTGGCGGTGGACACCATGCGTATTGTGGCCCGCGGCATCTACCCCCCATTGCTCGAAGCCGAAGGGCTGGGGACGGCGCTGGCCGCAGCCCACCGCACAGTGACCTTGCCGATTCAAGTCGACTCACGAGACCTTCCCCGCTACTCGCGGCAGGTCGAAGAAACCGTCTACTTCTGCGTGGTGGCAGCCGTTGGCAGGGCTGAGATGGCCGGCGCCACGTCCGCTCAGGTTGATGTCCAAGGAGACGATGTGTTGCTCACCGTCAATGTTTCCTACGACTCGGCGGACGACCACAGTGATCTGGCCGCGCTCAACGATCGTGTCGACGCCTTCGGCGGCACCGTCACCACTGCGTCATCTGGGAAAGGGACGACACTCACCGTGCGGCTGCCCGTCGAAGGCGAAGTCATGGAACCGGCATGAGTGTGCACCTTGATTCAGCAGCAGAGATCGACCCAGAGATGAGTGACCAGACCGTGGTCAGATT
Organism: Acidimicrobiia bacterium; assembly: GCA_030624805.1. Lineage (GTDB taxonomy): Bacteria > Actinomycetota > Acidimicrobiia > Spongiisociales > SHLN01 > SHLN01. Next base: position 1,156 of record JAUXJL010000188.1, on the reverse strand, counting down.
CATTCGGGTGGCGATTGTCATCGGCGGGGCGTTTGCCGTGATCGGGTCGGCTATGTTGCTCGCCCTCGGGCATGCCGGCGGATGGTGGTCAGGGCTCTCCGGGTTTGTGGCGATGTTCTCGGTCTCCTTCGCCGTGTTCGGTTGGTTGGTGATCCCCGGCCAGCCCCGAAACCCGGTAGTGTGGGCCATGGTCGCCACCGCCTTCTTCGGCGGCCTTTACCTTGCTGGCACGACCGGCGCGGTGTTAGTCGTAGACGATCCCAACCTGGTCTTGGTCAACCCCGAAAACTTGGTCCCCGCCGATCTTCCGCCGTCGGCCGTCTGGACGTTGATGTTCACCGTGCCGGTTGTGAACCTGGCCTTCTTCCCTCTGCTGACATTTGGTCTGCTCCTCTTCCCCGACGGGAGGTTGCCGTCACCCCGATGGCGTTGGGTCGGCGTACTCGCCGGCGTCGGCATCGTCGTCACTACCGTTGGCCTCGCTTGGGGCTTTCGCCCGGCGAGCACCGTGCCCGCCGGCAGCGGCGAATCACTACCGCTCTTTCTGGGGTGGGCGGCTGTCTTAGTCGCCATCATCCTGTCCCTGGTGGCTCTGGTGGGCCGCTTCCGGCGCAGCAGCGGAGGGACGCGGCAGCAGTTCAAGTGGATCGTGTGGGGTGCCTCCATCTTCGCACCCGTCGTTGCGGTCTCGACCTTCGCCGGAGGAGAGAGTTATGAGGATCTGCTCAAAGCTCCTCTCATCGTGACAGGGGCCGTCTTCCTCGTCTCCTACGCGATTGCGGTTGGTAGATACCGGCTGTACGACATCGACGTCGTCATCAACAAGACGTTGGTCGTGGGAGCTCTGGCCCTAGGCCTCGGCGCCATTTACGTTGCGATGGTGACAGGCGTCGGGTCGCTGCTGGGATCAAGCGGCGAAACCGAGTTCGGCCTCCAGGTAGCAGCGACCGCGCTGGTCGCCATCGCGTTCCAGCCCTTTCGTCGCCGCGCTCAGCAGTGGGCAAACCGGGCAGTGTATGGGCAGCGAGCAACACCCTACGAAATCCTCGCCCGTTTCTCTCATCGGGCGGCGGAAGCATCCGGCGACGAGCTGTTGGCGCGCATACCAAGGCTCATCGTCGACGGCACCGGTGCCGTCGAGGCCACCATCTGGGTG
>JAUXJL010000250.1 GCA_030624805.1 Acidimicrobiia bacterium | reverse complement strand
CAAAAACCGCACTGGAGTCCGTGATTGTCCTGAAAGGCTTGTTGAACGGGGTGCAGGCCGTCACGGGAAGCCAGCGACTCCACGGTTTGTACCGACCTCCCGTCGGCCTGGACGGCCAACATGAGGCAAGACCTCACCGCCGCCCCGTCAACTACGACCGTGCAGGCGCCACAGACGCCGTGCTCACACCCGAGGTGGGTCCCGGTAAGACCAACCTCCACGCGAACGAAGTCGGCGAGATGGACTCGCGTCTCAATCTCGGCGGTATGTGGCCGACCGTTGACGGTGACGGTGATGCGGCGCGTGTCTGCCATCAGGCCGGCAGCTCTTGTGCTCGGGAGGCAGCTCTGGTCAGGGAGCGTTCGGTGAGAACCCCGGCCAGCCGCTGTCGGTAGCTGCCGTCGATGTAGGCGTCGGACATTCCCTGGCGTGTTCTCGCGAGCTGTCCGGCTGCTGCGAAGGTCTCCGGCACAGCCGGCTGCCCAACCAGCGCCGCCTCGACGTCGTCGAGCCTGCTCGGTGTCGGCTGGGCGCCCGCCATAGCTACTGCCGCCCGGGTGATGAGACCCTCTTCGACGTTCAGCAGTGAACCCACCGCCACGATGGCGAAGTCGCCGAAGCGACGGGCGAACTCCTCAAAGGCGTATCCATGCGGCTCAGACCAGTAGATGAAGTCGATAGACGTGAGGACCTCGTCCTCGCTCAGGTTGGGAGTCATGTAGGCGAGGGGCCAGTCACGCATCGAGATTGTCCGGCTCCCGTCTGGTCCCTGCACGGTCAGACCGGCATCGTAGAGGAGCGAGACCACCGGCAGCTCGGCGGCCGGATCCATATGGCTGAGGCTGCCCCCGATGGTGCCGCGGGTACGAGTCTGGAAGTGACCAACCCATTGCAAGGCCTCCTGCATCACTGGCATGTCGGCGCCGACGGCGTAGCTGGCCATGAGAGCTGCTTGCCGAACCATACAACCAACCCGGAGGCCAGCATCAGTGCGCTCAACCGTGTCAAGACCCTCCACCGTGTTCAGGTCGACGAGGTGGTCGGGTTGGGCGATTCGCAGGTTGAGCATCGGCATCAGCGACTGGCCTCCGGCGAGAAGCTTGGCGTCTTCGAGTGAGCCGAGCAGCGATACCAGTTCGGCAACTGTCGTCGGATCGTGATAGGTGAAGGGTGCGGGTTTCACGCCGGTGCCGTCATGAGCGACCAAACCACTTCTTGACTACTGCCATCAGCGCCTTGAGGAAGACCGTGATGCCGGAAACGGGCTCCGAGGACGGCGCCGAAGCCGATATAGCCGACGCCGAGTCGTCGCCACCGCCGTCGGGCGCCGGCATGTCGTCCCGGCCCAGTTCTGACTCGAGACACCTAACGAACTCGCCAATCATTTGATTTGCGATCTCGTCGATGAGGCCACTGGCCCGCCCATACTGGGCAATAGATCCGGTCAGGTTGAGCGTGGTGTGGACTTCGACCAGGGTCCGGCCATGGCCGGTCTCGGCCAGCGAGAACCGCACGTCTGCCTCGGCGGTTCCCCGGCCTTTGGCGTCGCTGCCTTTGGCGCTCAATATCGCCGAGCGGTTGGTGTCATCGATCTGGGTCATCTCGGCGCGACCGGCAAACTTCAGACTCACCGGCCCAACTTTTACCCGGGCCATACCCTTGACGTTGCGGTCGTCGATCGCCTCGGTCACTTCTGTTCCCGGCAGACATGGAGCGATCCGGGGCATGTCCAGAAATACCGGCCAGGCTCGCGCCGCCGGGGCGGCCAGCTCAAACTGGTGATGCAGATCCATGCGGAGCCCTGATCCCTCTCGCGCGAACGCCCCACGATCGTAGAGGCGGGTGCCTCGCCTCCGAGTGGCTCGGGCGGCAAGTCACCTGACTTGATGTGGTCGGTAGGGTTTTGGATCACTACACGAGCGAACGGAGGGCTCCATGCCGATCGTAACGATTCAAGTCATAGAGCATGTCTTCACCGACGAGCAGCGGGATGAAATGATTGAGAAGGTGACCGAGGCGAAGTCGAAGGCGAAGCCATGCGGGACCTGACGTGGGTCCTCTTCGAGGAGGTCCGGGCGGGCAGCTGGGCCATCGGTGGCAAGGTGCCCCAGCTCCCGATCTAACGCCACCGACGCCGTCGTCACTGGAGGGTCTCGTACCACCCGGCCAAGGCTGTGCCGATCTCGTGGGGGCTGTCCTCCTGAACGTAGTGGAGGCCTGAAACTGTTATCTCGGTCTGATTGGGAAACTTGCGAACCAGGTCGAGGACGTGGTCCTTCATCACCGTCTCCGGCTCCACATGGATATATAGCTTGGGAATGGTGCTCTCGGCCAGCCACCGGTTGTTTTCCTCGATGACGGCGAGAACATCCGCCGGCTCTCCCTCGACTGGAATCTCGCGCGGCCACGTCAGGCTCGGGCGACGGTCCTCACCGGGAGTTAGGTACGGCCGGCGATATTCGGCCCAAACCTCGGCAGGCAGGTCGCGTACCACCATGGCAGGGAGCACCTTCTCGACGAACAGGTTCTCTTGAAGGACCAACGCTTCGCCCTCTGGCGTCCGGAGTCGCTTCATCAGCCCCGCCACCTCTTCGTTCCAGAAGCCCCAGTTGAGGTCACCCATGAGTCCTTGCATGTAGGCGATGCCTTTGATTCGCGGTCGGTTCCGGTTGCCCCACGTGAGGCCGAGTTGAACGCCCCAGTCGTGCATCATCAGCGTGACTCGATCGCCGAGGCCCACCACATCGATGAAGCCATCTATGTAACGCTGGTGCTCGGTCAGCCGGTACCTGCCCGGCCCTGACTCGCCGAGCTTGTCCGAATCTCCCTGGCCGATGTTGTCGACTGCAATACAGCGCGCAATCGGCTCTACATGCGGGATGATGTTTCGCCACATGTAGGACTGAGTGATGTTGCCGTGAAGAAACAGGATCGGGTCAGCGTCCCCGCCGGTATCCACATACGCCATCCGTTTGCCGAGCACTGCGACGATTTGTTTCTCGTACCGCATGGTCGATTCGATACCAGCCACGGCCAATCCCTTCGACTCCTTTCGAACCTTATGCGGGCTCGAGACTCACCTGAAATGCTGCCTTCGTAATATGCCGGCAATCAATCGTGAAGGAGAGGACCAGTCATGGCGTCGCAACTTATTGAGACCCCCGAGGTGAGCTCGGCCGGAGGCCGCCCCTATAGCCCTGCTTTGAAAGTGGGACCCTGGGTGATCGTGTCCGGCCAGGTTCCCATCGATCGAAATGGAGAGACGGTCGGGCTCGGAGATCCGGCCGGCCAGTGGAGACAATGTCTCGACAATATCCAGAACCTGCTGGAGGCGGCCGGAGCGTCGATGGCCGACGTCGTGCTCCTCGATCTGTTTGTGACCGACATGCGGCATTACTTGAATCATGGTGAGATTCGCACGGAATACTTTCACCGCCCGTATCCGGCCTCGACGGTGGTTGCCGTCGGTTCGCTCGCCCACGAGGACTGGGTCATCGAAATCAGTGCGCAGGCCTACGTGGAGTCTCCCTGAAACCCGCCGGCGAGTCGTTCGAAGGCGCATCGCCCAGGGACCGTACACGGGCACGTCACAGGCCGCCGTCCCCGGCCCCCGGTTTGGGTGGCCATACTATGGATACGATGAAAGAACCACATTGGACGGACGGCGGTGCGACCGTCCCGACTGTTGTTGCGACACTGATTTCGCTGATGGCCGCCCCGATTGGTGGCCTGGGAGTTATCGCCGCCCTCTTTGGTGCCTGGGCCCCCGCCGTGGT
>JAUXJL010000078.1 GCA_030624805.1 Acidimicrobiia bacterium | reverse complement strand
GGGGTGCCGGCGTCGGTGCCGGGCAGGACCCGTACGCCTACCTCGATGGCGGTGGCAACTGACGCGGCATGCACCGCCATTACCTCGTCGACGCGCTTCATGAGACTCCGCGAGAGCTCGAGCTCGCGCTGCTTGATGGCCACAAGGGGGACCAGGGTCGGCACGAGGGCTACCCCGTCCTCCCGCATTCGCTCGCACTGATCGCGAGTGGCCCCGGTTCCATGCTCGATCGTGTCGACCCCGGCCTCGAGAACCAGGTCGATTCCCTCGGGGCCATGCACATGGGCGGCCACGTGCACATCAAGCTCGTGTGCCGTCTCCACGGCAGTCCGCACCTCATCGAGGGTCATGACCACTTCGAAGCCATGTGCGCCCTCGCCGAGCACTCCACCGGTTGGGATCAGTTTGATGAGATCGGCGCCTCTTTCGACCTCGGCGCGGACCGCGTCGGAGACTTCTTCGCGACCGTGAACCAGCACGGACATCGCCTCACCGTGGCCGCCGGGCGGTGTGAGAGCGCGGCCGGCGGCCACTATGCGCGCGCCCGACAGGTCACCGTCTCGTTGGGCGGCGGCGACGTCGATCGCCACTCCCGCTCGGGAGCCAACGTCGCGGGCCGTGGTTATTCCCGCTCGCAGCAAAAGCCCTGCGCCGTTGGCGGCCCGAATCAGGGTGCGCGCCACCGGTTCCTCAACGATGTCGTATATGCCGGTGAGTGTCGGGGAGAGGCTGATGTGCACATGGGAGTCAATGAGTCCCGGCAGTACCGTGCCGTCCGCGGCCGGGATGAGGAGAGCGTGATCGAGCACCGCCTCTGCGTCTGGCCCGATCCAGGTAATAGAGCCGGCTTCCCAGAGGATGGTTTGACCATCGATTGGCTGGCTCCCGGTGCCGTCGAGCAATCTTGCCCCGGTGATCGCTACTCGTGCCATGCCGGTGAGGCTAACCACGGCGCCCGGCGAGGGTGAGAGAAGTAGCCTCAGAACGTGGCCGGTTTCCATACTTTTTTCGGCTGGGTTGCTATCGGATTGAGCGGCGCGGCGGCCGCGCTTGCTTTGGCGTTTGCTGCCCGGGGGTTCGGTCTTCCACGCTGGTTCTGGTGGGTGGGAGGCGGGGCCGTCTCCGCCATGGTCATTCAGGTCTTGGCCGGCGTTTACCTCTATCAACAAGACGAGCGTCCCGGCAGCCAGCACATGTTCTATGGCTTCGTCATTCTCTTCACACTGACGTTCGGTTACGTATATCGGTGGCAACTTCAGAAACGGCCTGCTCTCCGGTGGGGGCTGTTCTTGCTGTTCGTGATGGGTCTCGGTATCCGGGGCGTTATGACCTTCGGCAAGAGCTTCTAGGCCGTCTACTGCGGAGGCGTCTGGCCCGCCGGTAGCATGACAACGAATCTGTGGCGAGGAGGAAACGCGTGCTTCTCGAAGGCAAACGATTGGTGATAACGGGGGTGCTCACCGACTCGTCCATCGCCTGGCACACAGCCCGGGTGGCACTTGAACAAGGCGCCGAGATCGTGCTGACCGGCTTTGGGCGGGGCATGACACTGACCGAGCGAGTCGCCGCACGCCTGCCGTCCCGACCTGATGTGCTCGAGCTGGATATCAACGATCCCGCCCACATGGAGGGGCTGGTCTCTGATCTCGAGAGTCGATGGGGTGCGATTGATGGGGCTCTGCACGCCATCGCGTATGCCCCGGAAGATGCGTTGGGGGGAAACTTCCTCAATACTCCGCCCGAGAGCGCCCAGATTGCGTTCATGACTTCGGCGTTCTCCCTCAAGACGCTCACGGTCGGTCTCCGCCCCCTCATGCAGGCAGCGGGCGGAGGAAGTGTTGTGACGCTCGACTTCGACAACTCGCAGGCGTGGCCGATCTACGACTGGATGGGAGTTGCCAAATCTGCTCTCGAGTCCATCGTTCGGTATCTCGCCCGCGATCTCGGAGCCGACTCCATTCGAGTGAATGCCGTCTCGGCTGGGCCGCTTGCCACTGTGGCCGCCAAGTCGATCCCGGGATTCCAAGGGCTCGCCGATGAGTGGGAGAGACGTTCGCCGCTCAAGTGGGACACAGGAAATCCCGACCCCGTTGCTCGGATGGTGGCTGTTCTATTCAGTGACTGGGCCCTCGCCACCAGTGGCGAGATCGTCCACGTAGACGGGGGCTTCCACGCGATCGCGGCTGGGGTCGACGAGTAGCATTCCGCTGCCCACTTCAACCGATGGCGTGGCACCGTCCTCGGCCCGGGGAAACGCCACTATGAATGTGGCTCCGCTTTCGGGAGTTGCCTCCAACCACACCCGGCCCTTCATTGCTTCGGTGAGATCCCTCACGATATTCAAACCGAGGCCGGTCCCGCCCTTGAAACGAGTGTCGGCGCGTTCGATCTGAGTGAACCGCTCGAAGATGGTTTGCTCATACTCATACGGGATCCCCTCGCCGTGGTCGATGATCGAAACCCACACTTCGTCGCCCACAGCTCTGGCGGTGACCTCGATGGCAGACCCGCTCGCGTACTTGTGGGCGTTGTCCAGGAGGTTGGTAATCACTCGCTCGAAGTGGTCGGGGTCGAAGGCGACGTTTGGCAGGTTAGGCGAAAGCCCCAGGGTCACGTGCTCGGTCCAGGCGCTCACTGTATTGATCAGGCGAGTGAGGACTTCACTGAGATCCCCGATCGAGAGGCGGATCGGGAGAGCGTCATTGTCGATCTTCGACACGGTTAACAGATCCTCGATGAGGGTCTTGAGACGCTTGGCTTGGCCCGAAGCCGAGTCGAGCAACCTGAGCGCCACAGGATTCTCCGGCGCCAGCTCCGGGCGAGCCAACGTGCTGAGCGCACCGATCACCGACGTAAGCGGCGTACGAAGTTCGTGGCTGACGACAGAAACAAAGTCGGATTTGAGTTGTGCCACCTCGCTCATGCGACGACCCGTTTCCTGGGCTTCCTGGTAGCGGGCCAGATGGTTCAGTACCAGGCCGGCCGGCGTTGAAAGCAGCTCCAGGGCTGCAGTATCGGCATCCGTGAAGTCAGTGGCCTTGTCTGCCACCAGCAACACCCCGATCGTGTTGCCTTCTACTCGCAGCGGTACTGCAGCCACACGCTCGACCCCGAGGTCCGCCAGAAGCTGGTCGCGTGATATGTCGATTTCAGTCAACACGTTGCGGACGTGAGCGGCTCCCGACTCGAATACGATGGCTGCTGTCGAATCTCCCTCCACATCGAACCGGTACCCTTCAGCTTCGAGAGCCTGGCCCGCCACCCAGAGGGGAGAGAGGGCGACCAGCTGTTGGTCATCCGGCTTGTGGAGAATCACAAGACCGACCTTGGCGCCGATGTATCCCGCCGTCCGGGCTACCAGCTCGGGGAGCACTTCTTCCATGTCATCGCCGGCACCGATTGTGCGGGAGACCTCGTAGAGCTGCAGGATTTCGCGCTCTCGCCGCAGGAGCGCATCGCTCTGAGCTTCGAGCTCGGTGAGACGCCGGGCAGTCTGAACGGCCTGGGCGCGCAGCTCGTGGACGGTGATACCACCGATGAGTGCTGTCATCGCCAGGCCGGCCACGTACAACCCGAGCTCAACCTGAGGTACGGCCACCGGTCCGAGCGAAACCGAAAACCCGAATGCGGCCACCGCCAGGGCGGCCGTGAATGTATATCCGGGCAGAGGCAGTAACACGGCGGCGTACACAACGATCCACACGCTGGCGATGAAGAGGCTGAGGGTTGACTCATGGTACGGAGCGGTGGCGACCATGACTCCCACGAGCACTGCCAGCCACAAGAACACGAGCATAGAGCTCATTAGTCGCCAGCCAAGTCGCCTCCAGGGAGTGAGGCTCAGCAGCAATATTCCGGCCGCGCCGGCCGCCATCGGCATCCTGTAACCAGCGACGTCGAAGTTGCCGGCGTTCCATCCCACCCAACTCATTGCTCCAAGACCGAGCCAGCTAGCGAAGAGGCCCAACCGGATGGAACGAACCCGTGCATCTGCCAGATGATCTCGCCCCCTGCGAGCGGGCCCGCTGGAGCTCTGTCGGATCAACCGAAGCTCGTGTTTTGCGGCGACCAAGCGGGCTCGTTCGCGAGCCTGGATCTCGGCGCGTTCTGTGCGCGCAGTCTTCTTGGCAGATTTCTGGAGGCCGCGGAGCTCCCGGCGGGTCCATTCGCCATGGGGGATCTTGGCTGGCAGGTATTCGCTGTTTCGAGCCCGACTCTTGGCATCCTTCACCAACGTCTTCCCGGTGTGAGTTTGGGTCGCTACTGCTTGTTTGGCCTCAGCGATCTGAGCCTTTCGTTGCCGGCGGGCCGCCTTGCGGCTCGGCACAGGCGCTGCTTCCACATCGGGCAGAGGCGGAGCCGGCCCGGTCTCGAGGTCAGAGGTGTCCGAGGCGGTAGCGGCCCGACTCGGGGCCGGCTGCTCCCGGCTGCCAGTGCCCGTTTCGGCCCGTCGAGGGGTCCGAGCTTTTCGGCCTCCCTCCTCCCGACCGGACGAATCCGGTGTTTGAATTGCTCGGTCCTGCTCGGCCGGGCCCTCAGCTGCGGCGACCGGTGATTCGTGAATAGGGTTCTCGGGCGGCGTTGGAGCGTGCTCGGTAGACGGACCGGCGCTGCCAAGGAGAGGGCGACGCCGCAAGTGTTCGAGGCTGGCGGCCAGCCGGCTGGTTTTGAGTGCAGCCGACTCGGTCTCGTCACCCGGTGCTCGGGGAGGATCCGGGGTGGCGTCCGGCACGGGCTGAAAGGCCGGTGTGGTCATCTCCTGCGGCCCAGGGTCCTCGGCCGGTTTGTTGCCACGAGGTCGATTGACCGGGTCCCGGCGGGAGCGGCGGCCCCGGCGCGTCGGCCGCAGATTCGACATCTCGCTGTAGATGCTGTTATCCATCCCGTCCCAACCGGTAATCTCGTGACATGGCTGCGGTACTAGTCCTTTTCGGTGGTAAGTCGGCCGAACATGAGGTTTCCTGCGAGTCCGCGGCCACCGTGGCCGAGTCGCTGCTGGCCGCCGGCCACGAGGTGACGCTCGTCGGCATCGACCTCGACGGTGGCTGGCATCTGGCCGAGCCGTCGGGCCGGCCCCTCGCCCCGGTGGGGGATAGGGTGTCGCTTTCGGTGCCCGATGGTTCGCTCAGCCACGGCGGCCGGCTGTTGGACTTCGACATCGTGTTCCCCGTGTTGCATGGACCGTTCGGTGAGGACGGCACCGTGCAGGGGCTATTGGAAGTTATCGGTGTCCCGTACGTCGGTGCCGGAGTCATGGCGTCGGCAGTCGCGATGGATAAGGACGTTGCCAACCGCCTCCTCGCTCAAGCCGGACTGCCGCTGCCTCGGGGGGTCGTCGTTTCCGTCGACCGCTACGGCCCCGACACCGACGCCGGCCTGGTTGCCGAGCTGGGCCTTCCCTTGTTCGTGAAACCGGCCTCGCTGGGATCCTCGGTCGGAATCAGCAAGGTGACCGAGGATTTCCAGCTTCCCGATGCCCTCGGCACCGCCTTCAAGTACGGACACACAGCGATCGTCGAGGAAGCGGTAACGGCTCGGGAAATTGAGGTGGCTGGGATCGACGGGCCCGAGACGTCGATTCCGGGAGAAGTGGTCACCGTCGACTGGTACGACTACGAGGCCAAGTACCGTGACGACGCCACTGACCTGCTCGTGCCGGCCCCTCTGACAGACGAGGAATCCGAGACCGTTCGAGGATTGGCGGGCGTCGCCTTTGAGACTCTCGGCGTTGAGGGGCTGGCCCGGGTGGACTTCTTCTTCGAGGAGGGTGGGCGCGGGTTCCTCATCAATGAGCTGAACACAATGCCAGGGTGCACCTCGCGTTCGATGTTCCCGTTGTTATGGGAAGCAACGGGCGTGCCAAACGTCGAGTTATTTGACCGGCTGGTGCGGGCCGCCCTGTAGGAGGCCTCCTAGAGAGAGACCACCGGGCAGGTGACGGTGCGGACGATGCCAGAGACGGACGGAACCCTGCTCGCGACCAGTTTGCCAAGAGCGTCGATATCCTCGGCCCGGGCGTCGACGATCACGTCGTACGGACCGGTGACGGCACTCGAACGGACGACACCCTCGATGTCGCCGAGTGCCGCGGCCACCGCAGCTGCTTTTCCTACCTCTGTTTGAATCAGCACGAACGCTTCGACCATGTTCCTCCTCGGAATCGATGCTGCTCCCGACTCTAGGCCGGGCAAACTGAGCCTGCTCAGGGGCGGCTAGTACCCGTCGCTTCCAAACCGCAGGCGCTTGGCGTAATCGATGCCTTGTTCGGTTTCGAGGTCGAAGTTGACCCGTTGGCCCTGACGCAGCATGAGAAAGATGCTCCCGCTGAGAGACCCCGGCCGCAGGAATACCTTTTGGCGCGTGTCTTCGCGGACGATGATCCCAACCCCGGTCGCCGGATCATAGACCTGAACTACGCCTTGCATGGTTGGGAAGTATACGAGCGTCGTGACTGGCATGGATCTCTAGCAAGCGATCGATCCGTGCTACCTAACCGGTAGGGTCCTCCAATGACCGAGGCAGCCCGCAAGGTCCAACGGACCTATCTATTCCTAACGCTTCTTTCCACGCTGTCGGCCTCGTTCATTTGGGGGGTCAACACACTCTTCTTGCTCGATGCCGGCTTGAACAATGCTCAGGCATTCGGAGCCAACGCAGCTTTCACCGCCGGTCAGGTGATCTTCGAGGTTCCTACCGGGGTTGTCGCCGACACCGTTGGCCGCCGAGCGTCATTCTTGCTCGGTGCTGCCACTCTTCTCGTCTCCACCTTGCTGTATCTGTTCATGTGGTCGGTAGACGCACCGTTCTTGGGCTGGATCTTTTCATCAGTGCTCATCGGGCTCGGGTTCACTTTCTTCTCAGGGGCTGTTGAGGCGTGGTTGGTGGACGCTCTCAACGCCTCCGGCTTCACAGGGGATCTCGAGTCGGTTTTCGCCAGAGGGCAAACGACCATGGGCGTCGCCATGCTTACTGGTTCGGTGGCCGGCGGCTTCATCGCCCAGGCCACCAGCCTCGGAGTTCCCTACGTACTGCGGGCAGTCATGCTCGGAATAACATTCGGTGCCGCCTTCTTCCTAATGCACGACCTTGGATTTACTCCCCGGCGGGGAGGCCGGCCACTCGGGGAAATGAAACGAATTGTCTCGGCGTCAATTGATGGCGGCTGGCGTAAGCCTCCGATCCGATGGCTCATGCTGGCCGCGCCCTTCACCGGCGGCGTGGGCGTCTACGCGTTCTACGCTTTGCAGCCCTACCTACTCGAGCTGTACGGAGACCCCGATGCCTACGGGGTCGCCGGTCTGGCGGCCGCGATCGTGGCCAGCGCCCAAATCGTTGGCGGCCTCATCGTTCCGTTCGTCCGGCGAATGTTCCGTCGCCGCACCGATGTGCTCATCGTGTCGGGGGTGGTGAGCACGCTCGCCCTGCTGGCAATCGGGCTGACATCGAGCTTCTGGGTTGCCATTGTTCTTCTCGTCATCTGGGCCTTGAGCTTCTCGGCTGCCCTCCCGATGCGCCAGGCGTACGTGAACGGGCTCATCGAATCAGACCAACGAGCCACGGTGCTCTCTTTTGACGCCCTCATGTCATCGGCAGGTGGCGTGGCTGCCCAGCCGGCACTCGGAAGAGTCGCAGACGTCTGGAGCTATTCGGCCTCGTACGTGGTCAGCTCAGCGATCCAGGTGGTGGCGGTGCCGTTCTTCTTGCTGGCTCGGCGAGAGAAAGCCCCCTCCGACCCGATCGAGCATGAGGAGCAACCGGCCTAAGAGAGCGACAAGACGAGGAGCATCATGGCGCCACATTCGTCGCCAACTTCACATTCACCGGCGACCGCGACAACCACCGGGCAGAACTATCTGCCATATACGGTGGTCCCTCCGTCAGCAGGGAGTGCGCTCCCTGGCCGAGTTACGTGTGGTACAGCTCCACGTGTCGACACTTTGGCCGGTGCCGAAGCTGAATCTGCCGGTATACGGTCGGTTCGACATGTCGGACGGCGCAGCTCCGGGGCGAGGTGTCCGTCCCGGCCATCGCCGGTGACGATGCGAAAGCGTGGCTCGACGAGTTCGCGGCCTTGTCGAAGCGCGGAGCTATCTACGGCCGGTCGGATCGAACCGGTGACGGGCAACAGCCGCCGTAGGCGGCGTCCTTAGACCTTCTCGATCTTGCCGGCCTTG
>JAUXJL010000198.1 GCA_030624805.1 Acidimicrobiia bacterium | reverse complement strand
CTTGGTGTCGGGACGGTAGCCAGCCGAACAGTCGTAGCGGCCAGCACCGCAATCTATGAAGCTGTCCAAACCGTTCGAGAGAAGGCGCTCGCCCTGGCCGCGGAACTGTTGGAAGCAGCCGAGGACGATCTCGAGCTCGCCAACGGAGCCGTGTCTGTGAAAGGTGTCCCCGACGCGACCATCACCCTGGGTGAGCTGGCAAAACGACTGGCTCCCTTCAACACGCAGGTCGTCCCGGCCGGCTTCACCCCCGGGCTCGACGCCACCTCATACAACGTGACTGGTGGCCCCCCAACGGCTAGCGGCAGCCATGTCGCTGAAGTCGAGGTCGATATCGAGACCGGTGAAGTCACGATGCTGAAATACTCGATTGCCCATGATTGCGGCAAGATGCTCAATCCGAGCCTGGTGGAAGGCCAGATTCTCGGCGGGGTCGTGCACGGTATCGGCAACGCTCTCTACGAGCGCATGTACTACGACGAGACCGGCCAGCCACTGTCGATCAACTACGGAGAGTATTACCTACCACTTGCCGCCGAGATGCCACCGTTCGAAGTCGCTCATCTCGAGACGCCGTCTCCGCTCAATCCGCTCGGTGTCAAAGGAGCCGGCGAAGGGGGGACGATTCCGGCCGCCAACGCCATCATCGCCGCCATCGAAAACGCCCTCCAGCCGTTCGGCGTGGTGGTGAATGACTATCCGGTCGATCCGCAGCAAATTTGCCGGCTGCTCGACGAGGCGCGCTAGCTCCTCTTCAGTGTGCGGCGAGCCGGTGCGCCCGGAGCGGGTCCCGGCCGAAGTCGCGCTCGGGATCTCGCCAGACGGCATGGACATGGTTGGCTCCGTCCTGGACGGAGTCGTACTCCACCAGAAAGGTAGGGCCGTGCAGTCGGTAGTAATGGGGAGCCCCCCTCTCGGCGGGGCCGGCCCATGAGAAGTGAATCTGATCCAGTCCGGCGACTTCGAGCCGGGCGAGCTCGGATGCTGCCAGCTCGTCAGGGAGCCGCCCTACATAGAGGTTGATCACGTCATCCATGATGGAGCGCTGATCGGGCATTAACGCAGAACGAGGCACTCCCACCGGTGAACTGAGGTCTAGCGTCAAGGCATCCTTCTCCCCTTCTTCAAGTGAGAGGAACAGGTGTTGGAAGGCTCCGAGGGGATGAACGTGCTCTCCGGGCCGCACAACATCGGGGACATACGGCAGGCGATGGGCAACCATGTCAATCGGCGCCGGGGCTTTGAGGAGCGCCCGATCACGCGCCTCGCCGGTGAGGGCTGCCAACAACGCCCGTCCCGCATCCTCCTCCGGTCCACACGGACGGCTCACAACGTGGTCACCCTTCCTGATCAGTGCCGGGTTTGCCCCCAGGAAGAGTGGTGTGGAAGCCGCGACTTCGCCGTCGACGATGACGTGGTTGACCGCGACGTGGTGACCCTCGAACTGCCACGACCAGGTCCCGGTATCGCCAGGATCTCCAAAAACGGTTAGCCAGTACCGAAGCGGGTCCCGCAACGTGGTTCGGGTGTACTGCTCGAGGGCGTCGAGCGGGATGTCGAGCGCCATCACGGCGGCGATCTGGGCCAAGGTTGGGTAGTCGACACCGGTGGCAACTAATCTCATGACGAGTTTGCGCTGCTCGAACGTCAGGCGATGCATACCAACCCCGGGATAAGCATCACCACTCATTTCCCGCGGCCAGTACATCCACACTTCACGCCGGGGGTCATCGAACGGAAGATTGGCTGATACCCGCTCGGCGTCGGTCAACGCTTCGAGCAGTCCAAACGCCGCTTCCTTCATCGCTTGAGTTGAGGCATTCATGCGAGCACGCTACCCGCTCACCGGGCTGCTCAGTGAGTTAGACGGTGGCCACCTCAGGGTAGGTTCAGGGGCAGAGGAGTGCATGGTCGAAACGATTTCCGGAGCCAATCCGTACGAATACGACACCGTTGACGTTCTCGACTCGGTTATGGCCCATGTCGACACGGGCGGCATCGGCCCGACCTTCGTGTTTCTACATGGGAACCCGACCTCGTCATACCTGTGGCGCAACGTGATCCCCCACCTCGAGCCTTTCGGCCGTTGCCTGGCCCCCGACCTGGTCGGGTTCGGCAGGTCGAACCCCATGCCATCCGGGACCTATCGGTACCCCGAGTACATCGACTACATGGAGGCCTGGTTCTCTGCGGTAATGCCGGGCGGCCCGGTAACGCTCGTACTTCACGACTGGGGTGCCGCCCTCGGGTTTGACTGGGCTCGCCGTCACTCCGGCCGTGTCCGCGGAATCTGCTACGGCGAGGCCATGGTGCAACCGCGCCGGATTACCGACCTTCCTGAGCCGTATCGCAAGCGTTTCATGTATATGCGCTCGGAAGAAGGTTTTCGGGAGGCTGTCGACGAGAACTTCTTCATCAACACGGTGTTCGCCAACGGGATCATTCGTGACCTGAGCGACCAAGAGCTCTCCGTGTACTCGGAACGCTTCACCACCCGGCAGGCGATCGTGCCGACCGTTCAACTGGCGAGGGAGATAGCGTTTGACGGCGAGCCCGCCGACAACCACGAGATCATTCAGTCCTACGCCGATTGGCTCGTACAGAGCGAAGTCCCCAAATTGTTCGTAAACACGACCGAGGGTCACGCCCTGGTCGGTCGCAATCGCGACTTCTGTCGCACCTGGCCCAACCAGGTCGAGGTAACTGTCGTCGGGAAGCACTATTACCAGGAGGACTCGCCGCACGAGTTAGGCCGAGCGATTGCCGAGTGGCACCTCGGGCTGGCCGGCGGTTAGGCCCAGGCGGTACGCTGGCCGGACGCCGCAACCGGGAGCATGGAATGGGTGAAGCGTGGGCGACGGCGCATCGCCGGGATCTCGAGTGGGTGGACGACGTCGACATCCTGACGCTCGGTCACGGGGTGCAGGTGAAGGTGCTCTATCAGGACCGTCAGACTGAGCACACCGACATGCTCGTGAAGTTCCCGGCCGGCTACGTCGAGCCCGAGCACACCCATGATGCGTCCCACTCAATCATCGTGCTCGAGGGCCTCCAGATCGTGAACGGTGAGGTGATGCAACCCGGTGATTACGTGTGGGCATCCGGGCCGAAACCGCACGGTCCCTTCGAGTATCCGGAGGGATGTGTGGTCTTTGTGAGCTTCCGGGGCCCCTCCATCAAACATATCTACGCGGGTTCCCCCGGTGAGGGCAAATGACCGACAGGTTGAGGGCGGCCGTAGTCGGCCTCGGCTGGTGGGGGCGTCACATCACCGAGACCCTCGATGCCTCCCGGTTGATCGACGTTGTGGGTGTCGCCGAGCCCGATCTCGACCGCGTCGCTGCCTTCGCCGAGAGCCGCGGGCTCCACGTCGACACCAATCTCTCGGCCACGCTCGAGGATCCGAGGATTGACGCGGTCATCATCGCCACGCCACACCTGCTGCATGAGGAGCAGGTTCTAGCGGCCGCCGGCGCGGGTAAGCACGTCTTCTGCGAGAAGCCCCTGGCGCTCACTGCCGAGGCCGCCCGGCGGATGCTGGCAGCCTGTCGCAGCCGGGGCCTCGTGTTGGGAGTCGGCCACGAGAGGCGATTCGAGGGAGCCATGGAGGAGGCAGCCCGGATGACAAGATCTGGCCAGCTCGGCACGCTTCTCCTCATCGAAAGCAACTGGTCGCACAATCACTTCGTCGGAACTACGCCATCGACGTGGCGGCAAGATCCCGTCCAGGCGCCGGCCGGGATGCTGACGGCCCTCGGTGTCCACATCACCGACCTGTATCAGTCGGTGGCCGGGCGGGTTGCTGAGGTCGACGCGCGGACATCCCATCGTTCGAGCCAGTTCCCCGCCGACGACGTTCTGTCGGTCCACTTCCGATTTGCCAGCGGAGTGCTTGGTGTGATGTCGAACCTGGCCACCACTCCGTTTTACGGCCGACTTTCGGTGTTCGGCGACCAGGGGTGGGCCGAGGTGACCGAGACTTCGAACGTCGACGTTCCGGAGCCGGCCAGGTTGAGCTGGCGTGGCATGGACGAGGAGATCCACACGCGAAGCTACCCCCATCAAGATTCCGTGCTGGCGAATCTCGAACAGTGGGCTTCGGCCGCCCTCGGCCTCGGTTGCTACCGGTTCACCGCTGACGAGCTGGTTCACAACGTCGAGATTCTCGAGGCCATCGTCCGCTCAACCGAGTCGGGCAGTGTCGAAAAGGTTGGTTGACGGCCGAAGCGTCAGTCCGGCACCACCGCCTGGACGTCCACCTCGTACAGCATGCCGTCGCGGGCCAGGGCTGAAATCCCGAGCAGCGTTGAAGCCGGCTTGTCGATCGGCCAAATCGTGCCGACCTCTCCGTGCAGAGCCGACCGCTTGTCCTGATCCAACCCGACGACGTAGTGCGTGAGTTTCGTCACCTGTGAGGGGCCAATCCCGATGGCAGCAAGGTGGGTTCTTACGTTGACAAATGCCCGGGCAACCTGCGCCGAGAATCCGCCGGTAACCAGCTCACCGTCGATGTCCCCGCCCCACTGACCGGCCAGAAATGCCACCCTTCCTGGCGGTGGCACCACGATGTGGCTGTATATCCGCGACGGGTCAAAGGCCCCATCGGGGTTGACGTGCTGGAACTCGGTCAGGTTGCCTCCCAT
>JAUXJL010000061.1 GCA_030624805.1 Acidimicrobiia bacterium | reverse complement strand
TTCCATCCTTGAAAAAGCTGAAAAGCAGGCCAAAACGACGCTTGAAGAAGCCGAGTCGGTTCTGGCCAGCGCCATGGCAAGCCAAACGGCCACAGCCGAAGCTATGGAACGCATGCGCAACAAGCTCATGAGTTAGGCGAATACCCTGACCTCAAGAGCCAGCGATGCTATGTCGTCGTCGGTGATTCCCACCCTCCGATATCGCAACGCCCGGGCCGCGATCGATTTTCTCGTCGCCGCCTTCGGATTCCAAGCCCGGATGGTGGTTGAAGGCGAAGGTGACGCTATCGACCACGCTCAGCTTGTGCTGGGTACCGGCATGATCATGCCGGGCAGCCACCGCGACGACGAGTATGGACGGCTCATAGATTCCCAGTCCCGCGCCAGCGTGTACGTAGTCGTTCCCGATGTTGAGGCCCATGCCGCCCAGGCCCGAGCCGCCGGAGCCGAGATTCTCATAGAACCCGCCCAACAGGACTACGGCGGCAGCAACTACATCGTTTAGGATCCCGAGGGCAACGTCTGGAGCTTTGGCTCCTACGACCCCTGGGCCGATGGCTGATCCGCCAGAGTCGAGACGAATCGCCACCGCCACTCGGTCGCCCTACTGATTCCTACCCGGGGTGTAGCCTCAACCGTGAGGTGATTCGAGGCACCCTTGGTAAGTCTCACCGGGCCATCCCACACCGAGGTCCCGTCCTCCCGACCCGATACCCCGAGCGCCTGCGTCAGCTTTCCCGGTCCGTCTGCGATGTTGGTTCTTCGGCCCCGCCGCTCCATCATGACGAGCTCGCCAACAGCCGGCACTCCACCGCGTAGTAGCACCGCGGAGGGATCTCCATAGCCACCAGTCACGATGTTCATGCACCAGTGAATTCCGTACGAGCGATAAACATAAAGGGTCCCACTCGGGCCGAACATCGAAACGTTCCTAGGGGTTTGGCCCCGGTAGGCGTGGCTGGCCGGGTCCCGCCAGCCGGCGTATGCCTCAACTTCGGTGATCACCACCTCGGTTGGTCCAGGCGGGAACTCCGTCCGAAGCTTCAGGCCCAGCAGCCGCGGAGCGATATCTTCGACCGGACCACTCAGTAGGGATTCGAGAGCCCGGCTCACTCGCCGCCACGGAGTTTGACGTTGAGGTCTGCTTGGACGTGATCAATGATGGTGCGTCGCAGACCCTGAGCTTCCTCGTCGGTCATGGTGTGATCGGCCGCCCGCACCACGACTGTCACAGCCAGGCTCTTGCGACCGCCGCCCAGATCGAACTCGTCGAACAGGGTCACCGACTCGAGGCCCTCTCGGAGTGCCCCACGGACTGAGCCAACCAGCTGGCTGGCAGGCACAGCCGCCTCCATTTCGAATGCGAGGTCGAACTTCTCCGGCGGGTACACGCTCGGCGCCGTGAATCTCCACCAGGCAGGTTCGGCGACCAGTGGATCTAATTCGATCTCCATCACCGCCACCCGGCCGGTCAGATCGAACTGTCGAACCGCCGCCGGATGCAACTCGCCGATAGTGCCGATGACAAAGTCATCATTGATAATTGTGGCCGACCTACCGGGGTGGAGCCCGGGAACTGGGGCCTGGCGAATTGAGAGTTTGCCCAAGCCAAGTCGCTCTCCGAGCGCGGTGAGCAGAGCGGTGAGGTCGAATACTTCGGCCCCATCGCGGTCAGAGCTCAGAGAACCATCTACTGCACCGGTGACAAGAGCTGCCAGGTGGGCAGGCTGATGTGGGATGCGGTCGTCGATGTTCGAGGGCGTCTTGCGAAAAACTCGCCCGATCTCGAAGAGGGCCACGTCGCGGAAACCATAAGAACCGTTGCGTGCGGCAGCCTTGATGAGTCCGGGAAGCAACGTCGACCGAAGCGTCTCCTCCGCCTCACTGAGAGGATTCTTGACTCGCACCGTTGCCCGCCTCGGATCATCGGCCGGCAGACCGAGAGCATCAAGATCGGCCACGCCGATGAACCCAAGTGTATTGGCTTCGGTGAACCCGGCACCAGTTAGCACCGAGCGGAGTAGTCGGGTCCGGCGCTGACTGTGCGTCAGCCCCCCTCCGGTCCCGTGCGGAAGGCTTTCGGGGATGTTGTCGTACCCGTGAAGTCGGGCGACTTCTTCCACCAGGTCGACGGGGCGCGTGAGGTCCGGTCGGGCCGTTGGGACGGTAACCATCAGTGGGTCCGAGCCGGTCACCGTCATTCCTAGTCTGGTCAGGAAGTCGGTAGCGGTTGGTCCGTCGACCTCGATGCCGAGTATTCGTACAAGCTCGCCAACTGGGAACTCGACGGTCCATGGTTCGACCGGGGTTGGATAGACATCGACCACGCGACGGGCCGCTTCTCCACCGGCGTTATCAACGAGAAGTTGCGCGACCCGGGCTGCCGCTCTGGCTGAGAGGTTCGGATCAACGCCCCGCTCGAAACGAGCCGAGGCTTCGCTTCTGAGAGCGTGCCGTTTCGAGCTGTACAGAATGGCCGGCGGGTACCAATGGGCAGCTTCGACGAGCACTCGGGTCGTCGATTCAGAGACCTCGGTTGGACCTCCACCCATAATGCCGGCCAGGGAGACGATGCCGTTTTCATCCGATATCACGATGTCCTCAGGATCTAGCTTCCGCTCAACCCCATCGAGAGTCTGTAACGTGTCGCCGGCAACGGCTCGGTGGACAATGAGCCGCTCTCCGGCCACCTGATCGAGATCGAACACATGGGTGGGATGACCCAGTTCGAACATCACATAATTGGTGGTGTCGACCAGGTTGCTGATAGGCCGGACCCCGGCTGCCCGGAGTCGAGCTTGCAGCCACATTGGCGAAGGGCCACTCACGACCCCCCGTACTTCTCGACCCACGAACCGCGGGCACCCCTCCGGGTCTCGAATCTCGACCTCCAGAGCCGTCGGGGGATCGAATTCGACCAGCTCAATAGTCGGTTCTCTGCATTCCAAGTTGAGCTTGGCGGCCACGTCCCGAGCGATGCCAAGCATGCTCATTGCATCCGGCCGGTTCGGCGTTATGGACAGGTCGAAAACGACATCGGGCAGCTCCAGGTACTCGGCGAAGTCACGTCCGATTTCAAAGTCACCCTGTAGCACCAGAATGCCGTCGTGCTGATCTCCCAGGCCGAGCTCGCGTTCGGAGCAGATCATCCCCTCAGATACCACTCCCCTGATGTCTCTCGCACCGATCTCGAATCCGCCCGGGAGGACGGCACCCACCGTTGCAAGAGTGACGATGTCGCCTTCATCGAAGTTCCAGGCTCCGCAGACCACTTCCTGGGTCCCTGCACCGCGTTGCACTGTCACCAACCGAATCTTGTCGGCGTCGGGATGAGGGCGAATCGACGCGACCTGCGCCACCTCAACGCCGGTGAATGGGATCCCGAGGATCTCGATGGCGTCGACCTCGTGTCCGAGGCCCGCCAGGACTTGTTCAATCTCATCGGGATTAGTGAGAGGGATGTCGATGAACTCGCGGAGCCATCGGAGCGAAACCCTCATACAAACTGCTCGTTGACCCGGTGATCGTTGTCCCACAAATGGCGAATGTCCTCGATGCCATGCCGGACCATGGCGACGCGCTCGATGCCACCTCCGAATGCGAAGCCGGTGACCGCGGCGGGGTCATACCCGACCGCCTCGAACACGTTGGGATCTACCATGCCGCATCCGAGTAATTCGAGCCAGCCACTCTGGCTGCAGACCCGGCACCCGGATCCATCGCATACAAAACACGAGACATGCATCTCGGCGGAAGGCTCCGTGAACGGGAAGAAGTGGGGTATGAGGCGGATGGTCCGTTCCGGGCCGAAGTATTCACGGGCGAAATAACTCAGCGTGCCCTTTAGATCTCCGAACGTGATGCCTTCTGCCACTGCCAGCCCTTCGAACTGATGGAAAACGGGTGAATGGGTGGCATCGAACGTGTCCGTTCGATAACACCGCCCGGGGGCAATGACATACACCGGCGGTGGCTGACTCTCCATCGTTCGAGCCTGCACGGTCGAGGTTTGAGTACGCAACAGAATCTCATCCTCAGGATCTCCGTAATCCAGATACATCGTGTCGCTCTCGAGCCGGCTCGGATGCCACCATGGAGTGTTGAGAGCGTCGAAGTTGTGCCAGGCGGTTTCGGCTTCGGGCCCATCGGCGATCTGGTACCCGATGGCTGTGAAGATGTCGGAGATTTCGTCGATTGTCTGGGTGATGAGATGTGAGGTGCCGATGGCAACCCGCCGGCGTGGCACGGTGACATCGACCCGATCCTCGGCCAGCAAGCGATCTTCCTCCAGCCGTTCAAGCACCACCCGCCGAGCGGTGAGCAGCCCTTGCAGCCGGGTGGCGGCCTCGTTGAGCCGAGCCCCCGCCGCCGGACGAACTTCGAGCTCGAGCCGTCCAAGGCCCCGGCGCTGCTCGGTGATGAGGGACCGCCGTCCAAGCAGCTCCGCCTCGACGTTGTCAAGAGCCTCGAGGGAGGCGGCCCCGACTATCTGCTCGGGAGCCGAGCTGAGAAGAGCGTCGAGATCGTCCATCTATTGCGTCGCTTGGGAAGCCACCTCAACGAGCGCTGAGAATGCCGCCGGTTCGTTGACCGCCAACTCGGCCAGCATCTTGCGATCGATGTCGACCTCGGCGCTCTTCAGACCCGCCACAAGCTGTGAGTAGGTGGTTCCGTTCTCACGAGCGGCCGCATTGATCCGGGTGATCCACAGGCGACGAAAGTCCCCCTTCTTGGCTCGCCGGTGAGCAAACGCATCATCGCGAGCACCGAGCACCTGCTCATGAGCTGTGCGGTACCGGCGGCTGCGTGCGCCGGTGTAGCCCTTTGCCTGCTTGAGTACCTTGCGCCGTTTGGCCTTAGACGGAACGGCATGTTTTGCGCGGGACATCCGGCTACCTCCCCAACATTCGCTTGACTACTTTTGTGTCGGCCTTGGCCACTTCAGTCTCACCCGTGAGCCGTCGCTTGCGCCGGCTTGACTTGGCTGCCTTGAGGTGATTCATCCCCTGCTGGCGTCGGCGGAGCTTGCCGGTCGCGGTCACCTTGAACCGAGCTTTAGCTCCCTTGTGCGTCTTCTGCTTTGGCATCGTCGTCCTCCATTACCAGACCGGCTTGGGCAGTAGCCGGCTCTTGTCCGGTGAGCTCGTCGCTCGCCGCTGGTTCCGTGGTTTCTTCCTCAACATCGTCCTGCTCGGCCGCCAACGCAGCCGCTGCGGCCCGGGCCTTGAGCCCCACCTTGTCCGGGAGCAGCACCATCGTCATATTCCGACCGTCGAGCCGGGGTGGAGATTCCACCATCGCAATTCCGTCCAGGTCGGCCACCATGCGGTCAAGGAGATCCCGGCCCCGGTCGGGGTGGGTGATCTCCCGACCGAAGAACATGACCACTGCCTTGATCTTGTGCCCTTCTTCCAGGAACCCGGCGGCTCTCCGAACCTTGGTGTCGAAATCGTGACTGTCGATCTTGGTTTTGAATTTCACCTCTTTGATCACGGTGCGAGTCGACTTCTTGCGACCTTCTCTCGCCTTCACCGACTGCTCGTATTTGTATTTGCCGTAATCCATGAGCCGGCAGACAGGCGGATCGGATCCCGGTGCTACTTCGACGAGGTCCATGCCAAGCTGTCCTGCCAGCCATAAAGCCTCATCGATGTCTTTTAAGCCGATTTGTGCGCCGTCCGGGGCTACTACACGCACCGTTTTGGCACGGATCCGATCGTTAACTCGCGGTTCGCTGGCGATATGGCCCTCCTCTGGTGGGAAATTAAAAAA
This sequence comes from Acidimicrobiia bacterium, assembly GCA_030624805.1. Taxonomy (GTDB): domain Bacteria; phylum Actinomycetota; class Acidimicrobiia; order Spongiisociales; family SHLN01; genus SHLN01. The sequence continues at coordinate 3,456 of JAUXJL010000061.1, read as the reverse complement.
CAGCAGGAGCGAGCCTGCTGCTTTTGCCGTGACCTCAGCGTGCCGTTAGCAGCCGGGTGGGAAGCAGGCGCCTCCGCTTCGCTCAGTTGTGAGACAGGAGTGTATACGAGTTGTTGGGCTGGCGGCCAGTTTCTCAAGTCTCAGTCGCGAAGGCTTTCCAGCAGCCGGACGGTCCTCACTGCGGCTTGGGCGGCTTCGGTTCCCTTATTGGTTGGTCCCGGCAAGCTGCGCTGCTTGGCGTGCTCCACGTCTCGGACGGTGAGGACTCCGAAGGAAACCGGGGTACCGGTTTCTAACATCACGTCCTGAAGCCCCCGGGCCGTTTCGCGAGCAATGTGCTCGTAGTGATCGGTCTCGCCGAGCACTACGGCGCCGAGCGCCACTACGGCATCACAGCGTTTGGCGATCAACGCTTTCGCCACAACCGGCAACTCGAATGAGCCGGCAACCCGCACCACTGTGACTTCAGCGTCATCGAGGACCGACAGGGCCCCCTCGAGGAGGCCATCGGTGATCTCCGAGTTGAATGTTGCAACGGCTACTCCGATCTTGAGGCCGGCGGCGTCAAAGTCACCTCGAACGGCGTCGACCGGCCCCACACTCACAGAAGATGCCCGAGTTTCTCGGCTTTTGCTCGCAGATATCCATCCGTTGATTCCGTGGCGGGCACCAACAGGGGCAGGCGGTCGGTGACCTTGATCCCGGCGTCGTCCAAAGCTTCAACCTTGGCTGGGTTGTTAGTCATCAGCTTTACCGACGACACGTCCAGATCCCGCAGGATCTGAGCCGCCGATCCATAGTCACGCGCATCCGCCGGTAGTCCGAGATCAAGGTTGGCCTCCACAGTGTCGCGACCCGTGTCCTGGAGCGCGTACGCCTCGAGCTTTCCTAGCAACCCTATCCCCCGGCCTTCGTGGCCCCCCAGATAGACGACGACCCCGCAACCCGCCCCGGCGATGGCGGCCAGCGCCAACTCGAGCTGGTCCCCGCAATCACAGCGCCGGCTCCGAAAAACGTCTCCAGTGAGGCACTCGGAGTGGATGCGGACGAGAACCGAGCTCCCGTCGTGAATATCGCCGCGCACGAGGGCCAAGTGCTCTGCACCGCCGACATGGTCCCGATATCCGATAGCCTGAAAATCGCCGTGGGGGGTTGGAAGAGTCACCTCGCTCGTTCGGGTCACCAGCTGCTCGATCTGGCGACGGTATGCGATGAGATCGGCGATTGTGACCAGCAAGATCCCATGTTCCTTGGAGAATCGCTCGAGTTCGGCGCCGCGAGCCATCGTCCCGTCGTCGTTGACGATCTCGCACAGCACTCCGGCCGGGTAGAGGCCTGCCAGGCGAGAGAAGTCGACGGCAGCTTCCGTGTGACCGGGACGACGCAGAACCCCACCATCGCAATACCGGAGGGGAAACACGTGTCCCGGCCTCGCCAAGTCCGGGGGGCGAGTCGCCGGGTCGATCAAAGCGGCGATGGTCGAGGCTCGATCTTCCGCCGAGATGCCGGTGGTGGTGGCGGGGGTGTAGTCGACGGACACCGTGAAAGATGTGCGATGAATGTCTGTATTGTCGGCAACCATCAACGGCAGTTGGAGCTCATCGAGACGCTCTCCAACCACCGGCACACAGATAAGGCCACTCGTGTAGCGCACCATGAACGCGATCGCCTCCGGCGTGACCTTGCCGGCGGAAATGACGAGATCTCCTTCGTTCTCCCGCTCTTCGTGGTCGACGACTACCAAAAATTCGCCGCGGGCCATGGCGGCAATCGCCTCTTCAATTGGGGCGTAGTTCATGGGCGGTCCTCCAGAAGCCGTTCAACATACTTGGCAAGAATGTCCACTTCCACATTCACTCGGTCGCCGCCGCCCCGAGCCCCGAAGGTCGTGACCTCGAGAGTGTGTGGGATGAGCACGAGCTCGAATCCTTCCGAATCGACTGCGGTCACTGTCAGGGACGCCCCGTCAATCGTTATCGAGCCCTTCTCGGCGATGTATCGGAGCAGGTCCGGTTCGGTGGCAAACCGGACACGCCTGGCGTCGCCCTCCGGGGTCACGGTTGAGATGAGGGCTGTTCCGTCGATATGGCCTTGCACAATGTGGCCGTCGAATCGCCCGCCGGCGATCATCGGACGCTCGAGGTTCACCGCATCGCCCTCAGCAAGATCACCGAGGTTTGTACGCCTCAGGGTCTCAGCAACCGCGGTGACCGCAGCCCGGCCCGACGAAGTGGCGACTGCTGTGAGACATACACCGTTGACGGCAACCGAGTCGCCAACCTCCACAGCGTCAAACACCTTTGCGGCGCTGATCGTGAATCGTCTCTCGGCGCCGCTTGCTTCGAGTTCGGTGATGCGGCCAACCTCTTCAACGATTCCCGTAAACATCAGACCGTCTCTCCAGCCGCCAGAGTTAGTTCGACACGAATGTCGGGGCCGATCTGGCGGACGTCATGGATCTGGACGTCGATGGCGTCCTGGATGGTTTCGAAGACTCCATCGAATGGAGTGCGGCCGCGCCCTGCTGCCAGCTTCGATCCGAAATAGAACACACACCGATCAATGAGCCGGCCTTCGAGCAGTCCGTCGGCCAGAATCGGGCCACCCTCAACGAGCAGGTCAACTATTCCCCGTTCGCCGAGTGCCCTGAGAGCCTTATCGAGATCGACCCGCTCACCAGACTCCACAACGACTACTTCCGTGTCGAGGTCTCGCGCCGTCGGCGCAAACACGATGGCGTTTCGTTCAATAACCCGCAAATTGTTGGGAAAGGGGCGCTTCCCGGCAATAACAACGGGAATCGGTTGACGACCCTCATAACCAGGGATCCGAACCGTGAGCTGCGGGTCATCGGCCAGAGCCGTCCCGGCCCCGACCATCACGGCGTCAACCTCTGATCGCAGCCTGTGGCCGTCCTCGCGGGCGGCGGGAGACGTAATCCATTGCGACGAGCCATCGACGGCGGCTATTTGGCCATCAAGGGTGAGAGCCGCTTTGAGTGTTACGCGAGGACGCCCGGTCCGGCGGTGATGGAAGTAGGCAGGATCCGCTTGCTCGACCTCGTCACTCAACACACCCGATATGACTTCGATCCCGGCCTCTCGTAGTCGTTCGATTCCGTCGCCTACCAGGCGGGAGTCTGGGTCGTGCGCGCCGATTACTACCCGGTCGACACCCGATTCCAGGATTGCGTCAACGCACGGTGGAGTTCGACCCTGATGGTCACACGGTTCGAGCGTTACGACCAGCGTTGCGCCGCGGGCGGCTGGGCCGGCCTCATCGAGGGCCTGGCGCTCGGCGTGGGGCTCCCCAGCTCGCCGATGGACGCCGGACCCGATGACGGTGCCGACTCGATCGACGACCACCGCCCCTACTCGAGGGTTTGGATGCGGGTTTTCGACCGCGGCGGCAGCGAGGGCATTCCGCATGTGTTCGGCGTAGTCGGCCACGGCACTC
>JAUXJL010000121.1 GCA_030624805.1 Acidimicrobiia bacterium | reverse complement strand
GCGCCTTCGTCGGAGGGCTTTGCCAGATGACGCTGAGGCCTCGGAGATACACCGACGCTATTTCCACGACAGACCACTAGGATTTGCCGGCCGATCCATTCGAACGTTTTGTTGCTACCGCTCTCTTGAGCCCGCTACCGATAGATGCGTTCACTACTCTGCGTGACCGCTCGGCGGGCAGGTGTGGGCCCAAGCGCTGGTTGACTAAATCCGACGAATATCCATAATTTTCCTGGCACTTTCGCGCCCTCATTGGTAGCGTCATTGGAGCTAACACAGGAGGCGTGCGCTGGTGACCGTCGCACCGAGCAGAGACTGGCAGGGCGACGCCCTTTGCCGGGGTAATCAGGCCCATCTCTTCTTTCCCCCAAGCACGATTGAGCGGAAAGACGAGCGAGAGCGGCGTGAGACCAAAGCTCGCGCTATTTGCGCCGTGTGCCCGGTGAGGCGAGATTGCACCGACTATGCCATGGAAATCCGCGAGCCGTATGGGATCTGGGGCGGCTACACCGAGACCGAGCGGCGCCAGCTCATCGCCCAAGGCATCACTTCGATTTAGCCGTCCGCCCATCTCCGCGTCGGACCGTGTGCCCTTCGCTGTCGAGCCATTCCAGGATTGGCACCGCGTATTTCCGGGTCAACCCGAATTGATCGCGGAACTGGGCGACAGTAAAACCCTCCGGAAGCTCACCAAGGCGTTCCACCATGCTGCCCACCTGATCAGGCAGGTATGCCAGGTCGGGGCTGACGCGGATCAGAGCCCCGGACCGGACGAGCGCGTGGACGAGCTCTTTCGATAATCCGAGCTGTCCCAAGCTCGGGACCGCTAGGCCGGCGCGCAGCTTGGTACGAGCGGCTTCCCAAGCCAGTTCATCCTGGGAGTCCAGCTCGACCTTGAACCCGCTCGTTGCCACATCGCTTCCGGACTCCTCCAAGCCATCTGCCCGGCCCAGCACTACATCCAATAGGCCGAGCTCGACTCCGAGGACGCTGGCCAGGCTGGCTTTCGGCATGCCCGGCCGTAATGGGTTGGCGATTTGGAACTCCTCGACAATCTCAGCGGCTCGGACGATGAGACGATCAGCTGCCTCCGGGTCGAGGGCCAATCCGCCGGCCACCACCGCCATTGTGACCACCCCTCCACGGGTGTGAGCCGCCAGGGTTGTTGTTTGCTCCGAGCCCCGGCTCTTGAGCAGCGCGCCCGCTTGTTCGTCGGGTGTTGTAGCCACGGCGTCGTCGAGTAATCCGACATCAGCTGTGCGGATCCGCCGTGGCGGGCTTGGCTCGAGGACCCGTCCGCCTCCCACCACCGCTCGCCGGCCCACTTCTCGCAGAATGAATCGGTCACCCATCGCCAGCGGGATCGGGATGTCGGTGGTGATGACAGCATGTCCGAACCCGATCAACTCGGGACCGTCGAGTAGCCGGACCCGAGCCGGCCACGATCCGCTTCCGACGTGCAAGTGGTAGGCGCCTCGATCCTTGATTGGCGAGACCAAACCGCGCACGGTGTGAAGCGCCACCAACACCCGGCTGGATGGAGCCCACTCATCCGGCCGGCCGAGCATGGCGCCTCGGGCGATGGCGCCGGTCTCGAGGCCTCCCAGGTTGAGGGCGGTTCGGGTTGCGGGCTCTACTGTCTCGAGCGCCTGCTCGTGACTCTGTATGCCCCTAATACGGCTGACATGTGGGCCGGGGAGAACGGCGACTTCATCACCTGTTGTCAGGGATCCATCAACCAGGGTCCCGGTTATGACCGTCCCGGCTCCCGAGATCGTGAAGGATCTATCCACCCACAGACGTGGGCGTCCCAGAACCACGACGGTGGTTGTGGCAATGGCGTCGTCCAATGCTTTCCGAAGCGAGTCCAGGCCCTCGCCCGACAACGAATCGACCGGGATGATCGGGGCGTCGGCGGCTACGGTTCCCACGATCTTTTCTTGGACCTCGGCGATCGCTAATTGCCGAGTCTCCTCGTCGGCCAAGCCGGTCCGCGTCAAGGCGATTACCAGGCGAGGGATCTCCAGGAGATCCAGGACCGCCAGGTGTTCCTCCGATTGAGGCATCCATCCCTCATCGGCCGCCACGACGAGAAGGCCAACGTTGACGGCTTCGATGCCCGCCAGCATGTTCTTGATGAACCGTTCATGGCCCGGGACATCGACGAACCCAACCGAGGTGCCCGAGGGGAGCTCCGCCCAAGCAAATCCCAAGTCGATCGTCAGGCCACGCTCCTGTTCTTCGACGAGCCGATCGGGGTTCCGGCCGGTGAGCGCTTGGATAAGCGTGGACTTGCCGTGGTCGACGTGTCCGGCGGTCCCTACGATTGGCATGCGTTGGCCAGGGCGGCAGCTACTGCCTCATCCTGATCCGCACGGACCGCCCGCAGATCGATAATGAGATCACCGTCTCGGCGGCGGGCCACCACCGACGGTTGGCCGGCAAGCAACGCGGCCCACACAGAATCGGTCCCCATCCCCGATATGCGGATGACCGGGCCGGAAATGGTTTGGCCGGGGACTGAGCCGGCCCCGACGACCGACTCGTCGCTGGCCACCCGGCCGTCGACGCCGGAGGCATCGAGACAGGCTCTTGACCGTTGCTCGAGCTCGACGGTGGGAATAGACGCCATCGCCCAAAACGGAACTTCCTGGCCGCGATTATCGGCGTACAACTCGAGGGTGGTTGCAAGGGCGGCCAGGGTCGCTCCGTCGCACCGAAGGCCGCGGGCGATGGGGTGGCTTCGCATCCGGTCAATCAGGGCCCGGGTGCCGGCGATGATGCCGGCCTGAGGACCGCCGAGCAGCTTGTCACCGGAAAACAAGACGAGGTCGGCACCATCAGCCAGGGTTTGTTTGGCGGCCGGTTCACCCTGCACCCAGGTCGGGGGGGCACCGTGCAGCCATGGAACCTCGGCATCGAGCAGCCCACTGCCGATATCGGCGACGAAGGGAAGGCTGCGGCGGTGGGCCTCCTGTGCCAGCTGGCGGTAAGTGGCTTCTTCAGTGAAGCCAACCGTCCGGTAGTTGGACGGATGTACCTTCAGAATCATGGCGGTCTCGGGCCGGATGGCATCCCGGTAGTCCCGTAGCCTCGTGCGGTTGGTGGTTCCTACTTCGACCAGCCACACGCCGGCCGCGGCCATGAGCTCGGGAAGCCGGAACGATCCACCGATTTCAATGAGCTCGCCACGGGAAATGACAACCTGACGGCCGGTCCCCAAGGCGGCGAGTGTCAAGAAGAGTGCCCCGGCATTGTTGTTGACTACGAACGCAGATTCGGCTCCGGTCATGCTGGTGATGAGCTGGTGGACGTATGCTCCCCGGCCGCCTCGGTGACCACGGCTCAGATCAAACTCAACGTTGCCGTATTCGGCCAGTGCGCGGCCCGCCGCCTCGGCAGCGTCAGGGTGGGTCGGAGCCCTGCCGAGGTTGGTGTTCAGCAGGACGCCGCTTGCATTTATGACGGGTTTCGGTCGGATACGGCCGATCCTGGTCAGCTCGAGACGAGCGAGAGCGGAGGGATCGGCCGGCTCTCCAGCCTGGATCCGACGCCGAGCCTCGTCGAGGGCGTGACGAGCTATTTCGGCTGTGACTTCCCGTGCCCACCCATCCGATGCCAGCTCGGCTGTGAGGTCGGTCACCGAAGGAAGGTCGCGCAGTTCCATGGCGGCCAGATTACGGCAGGTGGCCGGGTTCGGCTTGGCCGGCGGCAGCCTCGAACTATCACCAAAGGTCTGAGAAGCTCTCCTTGACCGCGGCCAGTCCGGCGGTGACCAGCTTCACGTCGTTTGTTGGAGAGATCAGTGTGCAGCCCTTGTCGATCAGCCGGGCGGCATAGGCCGGCGTTGGCGTTACCGCGCCCCACTGCTTCCCATGGGCCCGGCAAGCTGCCGCGACCCGATCAACCGCCTCGAGGCTGCGCTCACTGGTGAAATCGCCGATGGTTCCCATCGCCTGGCTCAGGTCAGAGGGACCGACGAAGAGTAGGTCGACACCGTCGATGGCCGCGATGGCATCGACGTCCTCGACTGCTTCGGCGGTCTCGATCTGCACGGCAACGAAAGAATCCCGATTTGCCCTCTCCGCGAATTCGGCGACAGGTATCGATCCGAAGCGACCGTCGTAGCCGAGTGGGTTCAGACCCCGCCTTCCTCGCGGAGCGAACTTGGCCCAACCAACAAATTCCTCGGCCTGCTCGGTTGAGGTGATTTGGGCGGCCATCACGCCCATAGCCCCGCTTTCAAGACACCGTGTGACGGTGGCGTAGTCGGTGGGTGGCACCCGTACAAAACTCTCGAGGCCGTGGGCCTTTCCCGCTGCCACGGCGATCTCCGTATCCCGCACCGTCAGACCCGCGTGTTCGACATCGATCCAAAAACCGTCGAAGCCCCCGGCCATACCCAGGTACTGGATGATGTTGTGGTGATACATCCTTCCAACGGCGAAAACCACCAGCTGCTCGCCTCGCTGTAGCCGTTCTTTCCAGGCGTTTGGCATAGTTGGAGTCTCCTCGGTTGTCGAAGAAACGGTCAGGCGTCGAGTCGGCCGGTCTCGGCATACTGGGTTGGGTCGACGACGTTCTTGAAGCTCACGCACTGAGTCTCCTCCAGCGCCTCGACCCCGTGCAGCACGTCGGACGGATGAAAGCTTCCCTGACCTGGCCCGACCTCGTAGGTCTCGGCGGTGTCACCCTCCCCAACGGTGGCCCGCAGCCGGCCATGCAGTACATAAAACGTCTGCTCTTCCGGATGCCGATGGGGCTCGGCACCGGTTCCCTCCGCGAACGTCACAAGTGAGATCTCTTGCTTGTCACTGCGCATCACCGGTCCGCGGGCGCTCGAATAAGGGTTCAGTTGATTGTCTTCCGAGCCTTCGAACGTCACTCGTGGCATCGCTACTCCTTTAGGTTGTTCGGGCCGTTTCCCGACTCGCTGGCTGGCCCGCGACCGGGTCAGGCTCGTTGAATATGTTCATGACCTGCACCGGCCGTCCAGCCCACCCGTTTGCAGAATGCCCGACCGGGTACCGATCCTATAACACCCCAGTCAGACCCTTGCCCGGTGCCGGCGTTGCGGAGGAGTGCAACCGGCGGCGGTTCAGGCCAAGACACCGGTGGCGTCGTAGATTTGCTCTTCTTCGCGCACCTTGAAGCTGATGAGCAGCGTGTCCTCAAGGGCATGCACTTTATGTCTGATATTCGACGGATGAAACGACGCTTGACCCGGTTCGATTGTGTAGGTCTCTTCGCCAACCGTGCACTCGAGCCTTCCCTCCAAGCAGTAGAAGGTCTGCTCTTCAGGATGTTGATGGAAATCAGCACCCGTGTCCTTGGCAAAAAACACACGGGCTATCTCACATTTCTCGCTCCGCAAAACAGGACCTTTTCCTTGCGAGTATTGACGCGTGACAATGTTGTCGGCGTCGCTGTCGAACGTTACGAGACTCATCCTGCTCCTTTGACGGCGGGGACCGCGATATCGCCTGGATGATATATATCGCAAGGTCAGGGGCAAATCCGAGGCTGAGGCCACTCAGGGCCCTGCAAAGTGGCGCCGTCCTCTCAGCCCGCCCCGGTCACACCTCAGCCGTCGATAACCTGGCTATTCACAACATCCACAGGCCGCTCCCCGGCCAGCGCCAGACGGATGTTGGATGCCATTCGTTCCAGCGTCTCGGCCTGGGATTCGTGGGTCCGACCGGCGATGTGTGGAGTGATCAGGACGTTTGGCAGCCTCCGTAGCGGATGGTCGTCCGGGAGCGGTTCCGGGTCGGTGACATCGAGGCCGGCACCTGCCAGGTGGCCGCGCTGCATCGCATTCAGGAGGTCGTCTGTTACAACAGTCGGGCCCCGGCTCACATTCACGAGGATCGACGTGGCCCGCATCAGCTCAAGGGAAGAGGCGTTGATTAGCCCGCGCGTTTCGTCGGTCAGCGGCATGGTAAGAATGACGTAGTCCGATTCGGCGAGCAGCGTCTCGCGATCGACGAACTGCAGTGACACCCCCGGCACCCGAGCCGGGTCCGGAGTCCGAGTGTTGACCAGGATCTCCATTCCCAGCCCGGCACCGATCTGGACGGCGACCGAGCCGGCAGTGCCCAGCCCGATCACGCCCAGCCGGTTTCCTCCGAACTGGTAGGAGAGCGTGTGCCTCCAATCGGTATCACCGAGCATCCATGCGTGCTTGGCCAAATAGGTCAGCATGAAGAAGGCATGTTCGGCCACCGAGCGGCCCCGGGTTCCTGCCACGTTGCACACCAGCACACCTCGTTGGGTGGCGGCCGCGACGTCAATGTTGTCCCAACCTGCTCCCGGCTTGGCGACCACCTTGAGGTTGGGGGCCGCATCCATCATGGCGGCGGTCACGGGGCAATGGGCCGTGAGGATGCCTTCGGCTGTAGAGAGGAACGGGGTAACCGCCTGGTGCGAGAAATCGGAGGGACAAT
>JAUXJL010000058.1 GCA_030624805.1 Acidimicrobiia bacterium | reverse complement strand
GCTCCATGTGCGTTGCCGCCTCGTCCACCATCACGTCGAGCGCCGTGAAAGACTCTTTGAGACTGTCGCCCTCGGGTGCGATATCGCGGTCGTGGAAGCACCAAAATGGGACACCCAGCTTCTCAAAGAACTCGAAAGCCGCCTCCATCTTCACCTTGGCTGCTTCCAGGGGTTCGCCGGCACCGCTCAACCACGGCCGGTCGAGCGTTCCAGCACCGAAGATGTCAAAGCCATCCCAACTGAAGCTGTGCCAGTACGCGGCCGCGAAGCGCAAGTGCTCGGCCATTGAGCGATCACCAACCACCCGATCGGCGTCGTACCAGCGGAATGACAGCGGGTCGATGCTGTCGAGCCCGGCGTACCGAATGGGTTCTGTGATCTCGGTGAAGAACGGCTCAGGCATCGTGGTCTACTCCAGACTCAGTTGGCAACGGTTCAGCCGAGCGTAATCGAGGGTGTAGTTTCCTGCAGGTGCCACCCACCACAATCGCGTGTGCGGCCGCCCTTACAAACCAGAATGGCTCCTTGCGGCGAAGATGGTGAAAATATTGCGAATCGAGCTATGAATTACGTACTGGGGATCGACCTGTCAACGACCGCCACCAAAGCGGTACTGGTTGCCGAGGACGGGCTAGTGGCGGCGGTCGGGGTCTCCGAATATGACTCCCAGGCCCCCCAGCCGCTCTGGAGTGAGCAGGACCCGGCAACCTGGTGGCAGGCAGCCCGGGCGGCCATCCACTCCGCTCTCGATACCGCTGACGCGACCGGTGAAGAGGTTCTGGGTGTTGGGCTCACCGGTCAGATGCATGGCCTGACCCTGCTCGATTCCGATGATCAGGTGTTACGCCCCGCCATCCTGTGGAACGACCAGCGCACCAGCGCCGAATGCGACGAGATCCGCCGGCGAGTAGGCGCCGATCGGCTGATAGCCATCACCGGGAATGATGCACTCACCGGATTCACAGCTCCCAAACTTCTCTGGGTTCGCAACCATGAGCCGGAACTGTATGAGAGAGCTGCTCAAGCCCTGCTCCCCAAGGACTACCTACGCCTGAAGCTCACCGGTGATCACGCCACCGATAAGGCTGGAGCCGGCGGGACGATCCTGTTCGATCTGGCGGCGCGGGACTGGTCACCGGAGGTTCTAAAGGCATTGGACATCGATCGGGGCCTACTGCCGGCCACATATGAGGGACCGGCGGTGACGGGGACAGTTTCGACCGTGGCCGCGGCCGCCACCGGCCTGGCGACCGGAACGCCCGTGGTAGCCGGAGGGGGCGATCAGGCTGCCGGCGCGGTCGGGACCGGTGCGGTGACTGAAGGCGTCGTATCGCTGTCCCTCGGCACGTCCGGTGTGGTGTTCATGACCACCGATGCTCCGCGGTCCGAACCTGCGGGGCGACTACATGCCTTCCCCCATGCAGTTCCAGGTCGCTGGCACCTCATGGGCGTCATGCTCTCCGCCGGTGGCAGCCTGCGATGGTTCCGGGACGCTTTCACCCCCGGGGCCGAATACGGCGACCTGACCAACCGCGCCGAGAAAGTGGACGCCGGAGCGGACGGCGTGACCTTTCTCCCCTACCTGAGCGGCGAGCGCACGCCACACCCGGACCCAATGGCCCGGGGCGCGTTCGTCGGGCTCACCGTTCGCCATAGTCTCGACCATCTCACCCGGGCAGTGTTGGAAGGCGTCGCCTTCGGCCTCAAGGATGGGCTCGACCTGATGACTGAATACGGGGCCGGGCGCCCTCGCCAGATCAGAGCGTCCGGAGGAGGTATCCGCAGTGGGCTGTGGCGTCAGATTCTCGCCGACGTCATGAACACAGAGATCGCCATCGTCACCACCACCGAGGGCGCCGCATATGGTGCTGCCATGCTGGCAGCGGTAGGGGTCGGATGGCACGCCGATGTGGATGCCGCGACGGAGGCATGGGTCTCGATTGAGCATGTGACGATCCCGGGCCCAAACGCAGAGCGCTACGGCGAGCTTCACCGCCGCTTCCAAATGCTGTATCCAGCTCTGCAATCGTGGTTTCGGGAGGTCTGAGCCGACCCTGGACCAGACTGAGATTGGCTCCAGGAATCAGTCGGTCCGGGGAGGCCGGCTCAGCTCATGATCCAGCCGCCGTCGACGTTGAGAGTCTGTCCGGTGATGAACGAGGAATCGTCCCCGCACAGGAATGACACCGCAGCAGCCAGCTCCTCGGGGAGCCCTCGTCGCTTCAGCGCCTGTTCCCCAAGGATCTCTCGCTCGTAAGCCTCCAGGTCGGGATGCTGTTGGGCCTCGCCGCGCCCCTTAAAGGCCCCGGGTGCCACCGCGTTGACGCGGATGCCGTGCTCGCCCAGTTCTCGTGCCAGGGCGCGGGTCGTAGCTACTATCGCTCCCTTGGCGGCGACGTACGGAACCATCTGTGTCCAGCGACCATGCCATACAATCGAGGCGACGTTGACCATCACCCCGCCCCCGGCTTCGATCATCGCCCTGGCAGCGTGCTGGGCGGCGATGAAGTAGGCCCGCTGATTGATAGCAGTTGTCTCGTCCAGCTCCTCGACCGGCGTGTCAACGAAGGCATTGAGCGGGAAGATGGCCGCGTTGTTGACCAGGGCTCGCACAGGTCCGAAAGCCTCAGTGGCAGAAGCGAAGGCGGCGGCAATCTGGCCCTCGTCCCGCAGATCACACTCGATGGCCAGCGCGGTGCCGCCGGCGGACTCGATGCGATCCACTGTCTGCCGGGCAGTATCGACATCGATGTCAACCACGGCGACCCGGTAGCCGTCGATCGCCAAGCGTTCGGCGATGGCCGTTCCTAACAAGCCCCCGGCTCCCGTGACCACGGCGCACATTCCCTGATCGGACGTCACTGGCCCCCCGACCCTTGCTCGCTCCGCCACGCTGCTCGCTCGTGAAACGGAACGCCGGGGTCGGCCGGTCGGGCGGCCAGCCCTTGCCGACGTCCCCTCTCCAGAGCACCTTCGGCCATTTTGCGGCTGGCCTCGTCGATCATCTCGGATCCAAACATCGCCGCGCCCCTGCCGTCGGCCACGGCTGCGGCATAGGCATCGACAATGTCGGAAGCGCGCTCGAACTGAGCCTGGCTCACGCCGTACACCTCGTTGGCGATGTCGATTTGGCTTGGGTGGACCGCCCACTTCCCGTCGTAGCCCAGCAATCTCGACCGGGTCGCAGAGGCGCGATAGCCGTCCTGATCGTCGATGGCGGCATAGGGCCCATCGATGGCCTGCAACCCAGCGCTGCGAGCCGCCACGAGAATCCGCATCAGGATGGCGTGCCAATGATCCCCTGGATAGTCATCCCGCAACTCACCGACTGTGAAAGACGGCATGCCCAACGAAGCCGCCATGTCGCCCGGTCCGAAGATGAGCGTCTCGATACGCGCAGAGGCGTTGGCGATCTCATCGATCGCGGTGAGGCCCGAGGCGGTCTCAATCTGCGGCTCCAGGCCAATACTGCCCGGCTGCCGCCCGCTCTCCTTCTCTGCCTCGGCGAGCAGCCGGTCCACCAGCTCCACCTGAGCAGCGCTTTCCACCTTGGGAACGATGATCACATCGAGCCGGGGGCCGGCATTCTTCACCACTTCGGGCACATCGTCTCGGCCCCAGGGTGAGTCCATGTCATTGACCCGCACAGCCACAACCCGCCCACCCCAGTCGAGGCTGCCGACGGCGTTCGCCACCGTGGCTCGGGCTGCGACCTTGGCGTCGGGCGTCACAGAGTCCTCAAGATCCAGGAACACCTCGTCGGCTGCCAGGCGTGTGGCCTTTTCGATCATCCGCTCGGACGAGCCCGGCACGGCCAAACACGACCGACGTGAACGCTCTGTTCTGCTCACGCTGAATCGGACACGCTCGCCTTAGCCACCTCGACGATGCGCTCCACCGAAGGCAAGATTTCGTCCTCGAGTGGCGGACTGTATGGAATCAACAAATCGTTCGGCAGCGAGACGGCACGGGGCGCCGCGGTCCACGTTACACCCCGAATAGCCAGCGACGAGATGAGGCTGGCACCCCACCCACCGTTGTGTACCTGCTCCTCGACCACCACCAGTCGTCCGGTCTTCTTGACGGAGGCATACACCGTGTCGACGTCCAGTGGTCGAATCCATCTCAGGTCGATCAGCTCGACGTCGATTCCCTCCTCCGCGAGCAGCTCCCGAGCCTGGCGGGCTCGATGTTGCATGAGGAGCGTGGAAACAATGGTTAGATCGGAGCCGGCTCGCTCAACCGCTGCCTTGCCGATCTCTGCCACCTCCCCACGTCGTACCTCTCCTTTGGTTCCGTAGAGACCTTTGTGCTCATGGACTATGACCGGGGTGTTGTCGCGGATGGCGGCCCGCAGCAGGCTGTAGGCGGAGGCCGGTGACGAGGCGGCTGCCACCCGCAGACCGGGGTGGCCCATGAACCAGCTCTCCCCCGTCGCCGAGTGCTGAGTGCCGAAACGTCCCGTCGCTCCAGAGATGGACCTCAAGGTGACGGGGACTGCGCACTGGCCGCCCGACATGAAGCGGTACTTGGGGAGCTGGTTGACAATGGCGTCTCCGGCGGTGGGGAGGAAGTCGCTGAACATGAACTCCACCACCGGGCGCAGCCCCATCAGGCTCATGCCAAGGGCGACACCGACGAAGCCGTTCTCGCAGATCGGGGTGTTGAACACCCTCGCCGAACCAAACTCTTCGACTAGACCGTAGTTGGTCTTGAACACGCCGCCGTCGTTTGTCACGTCCTCGCCAAAGAAGACAACGTCGGGGTCGGCGGCCAGCTCGTCGTAAAGAGCGGCATTGACAGCTTCGCGATAGGCCATCTCTTCGATGGCTTCCAGGGCGCCGGAAAGGGCTTCAGTCTGCGTAGACATAGTTGACGATCTCCTTGAGCTCGGGGTAGGGGGATTCGGCGGCCGCTTCGGCGGCTGCGTCGGCCTCGACCTGGGCGGCCTCGGCAATCCCGGTCCGTTCCGCGGCCGAGAGCAGGGCTTCTGTTTCCAGCCGTACGCCAAGGATTTCGATGGGGTCGCGGGCCATCCATTCCTCGAGCTCGCCCTCTGGTCGGTAGGTGGCCGGATCGGATCGGGAGTGGCCCTTGTAGCGATAGGTCTTCATCTCGAGCAGGCTGGGGCCGTCACCGCCGCGGGCCCGGTCTATGGCCTCGCCGACTGTGGCGTACACCACGTCGATGTCCTGTCCGTCGACCACCAATCCCGGCATGCCGAAGGGATCCGCCCGCCGGGCCAGGTCGTCGAGCGGTGTGCTTTCGCGCAGCGGCGTGTACTCACCGTAGAGGTTGTTCTCGATGATGAAGACCACCGGCGCCTTCCACACCGAGGCCATGTTGAGGGCCTCGTGGAACGTGCCGATGTTGGTGGCGCCATCCCCGAAGAAGGTGAGGGCCACCCTCGGCTCCTCCTTGATCTTGAACGCCATCGCCGCCCCCACTGCAATCGGTAACCCGGCTCCCACGATGGCGTTCGCTCCGATGTTGCCCATGCTGAAGTCGACCAGATGCATCGAGCCACCGACACCACCGGACCCGCCGGCGCTCCGACCCATCAGCTCGGCGAAGGCCACCCCTTGCTCCATGCCCCTCGCCAGCGCTTGGCCGTGGCCCCGGTAGGTACTGGTGAGTACGTCGTCGGGTTCCATGGCGGCGATCGACCCCACCGACACTGCCTCCTGGCCTTGGCACAGGTGAGTAGTGCCCTCGATCTGCGAGGTCATGAACAGCTCCTGCACCTTCTCTTCGAAGGCCCGTATGGCCACCATCTGCCGGTACCACCCGACCCTCCGCTCAGACGAAGCCTCATTCATTCGGTCTCCTCTCAGACGATTCCGGCATTGCTCCATACTTCCAGCTCTTCGAGGCTGTGTCCCAGCTCATCACATAAGATCTCGCTGTTGTGCTCGCCCAGCTCCCCGCCCAGGTAGCGCACCGAGCCTGGGGTGGCGCTGAGAAGTGGGATCACGTTCTGTAGCCGCGTCGGTCCCAACCGGGGGTCGTCAACAGTGGTGATGGTCTCTCTTGCCTGGTACTGGGCATCTTCGAAGATATCGGCGATCGAGTAGATGGGGCCGATCACCGCTCCGGCTTCTTCGAACTTCTCTAGCACCTCATCGGCGGGGCGCGCCCCTATCCACTCGGCGATGAGTGAGTCGAGCAGGTCCCTGTTGGCGACCCGGCCCTCGTGGTCGGCAAACCATGGCTCGCCGACGATCTCAGAATGACCGATGAGGACCATTACCCGCTCCGCGATCGACTGGGCACTCGCCGAGAGACCGAGCCATCTGCCGTCGGCCGCTTGATATGTGTTGCGAGGAGCGGTCCACTCGGTGCTGCTCCCGGTGCGACCCGGCACCACCCCGAGCTGGTCAAAAGCGAGCGCTTGAGGACCGAGCAGCCAGAACAGAGGCTCATAGAGCGACAGGTCGATGATCTGGCCGCTTCCTCCTGAGACGTCGCGGTTGTACAGCGAGAACATGGTGGCGAAGGTGCCGAACAACGCCGCCACCCCGTCTCCCAAGGCGAAGGGAGGCAATATGGGCGGTCCATCGGGAAACCCGTTGATGTGGGCGAACCCACTAATCGACTCGGCCACCGTGCCGAAGCCCGGCTTGGAGCTCTGTGGGCCGGTTTGGCCGAAGCCGCTCACCCGCACGATCACCAGGTTGGGGTTGAGCTCGTGAAGGACCGCGGGGCCGATGCCCCATCGTTCCAGCGTCCCCGGACGAAAGCCCTCGATTATTACGTCGGCGGTGGCTGCCAGCTCCTTGAAGACATTGCCGCCCTCGGGCGTGCTCAGGTCGAGCGTAACCATCCGCTTGTTGCGACTCACGAATGCCCACCACAGCGATACGTCGTTCTTCTGCCAGCCCAGGGTGCGCAGCGGATCGCCCCGGGGGTGTTCAATCTTGATAACGTCGGCGCCGAAGTCGCCCATCAGGGTGCCGATGACCGGCCCAGCGAAAAGCATGGAAGCGTCGATCACCCGAAGCCCGGCCAGTGGTCCTTTGTCGTTGCTTATCTCGGTCCCCATATGCGACTGGTTGCCATCATCATTCCCACCGAATCGCCTGTCAAAGTCCCATGTCGGCGGGCGAAGAGGCTAATCAATCGGTCGAGAACTCGCCGAAAGACCCGGCCGACTCAATGAACTCGACTCGAAACCCGTCGGGGTCGATCATGTAGACGATCCGGCCTCCCTGGTTGGGGCCCATGGCTGGGGTAACCGGCCGGGACACCGAGTCGACACCCCTATCCACCAGGTCGGCGTAGAGCTCGTCAAGGTTCTCCACGAAAAACGCCACATGGGCAGTGCCCGGATTGGCAGTGCGGGTGTCCACCGGTGTGCGCTCCACGTTGCGGTACTCCAGCAACTCGAGGAACACCTCGGAGTTGGGCATCCGCAAGACTGCCACGTGGAGATCGACATCCGGATAACCCACCACCTCGCGTATATAGGGAGCCTGAGGGTTCCACTGGAACACCACCTCAAATCCCAGCAGGTCGCGGTAGAAATGGAGGGAGCGCTCCAGATCGGCAACGTGGAACCCGGTGTGGTGCGGATTGGTGATCGAGGCCATGTGCCTTCCTTTCGCAGACCTAGAGGTCGTCGAGCACGCCGGTAGGGTCGATGACCCCCTGGGTGGCGATCCACTCGGGGGTAACCATGGTACCCAGCCCGGGACCCTCGGGGAGTGGCTCCATGAGCCCATCACTCACAACCGGCTGGGCTATGCAGTCGTCCATGGGATGAACACCGGTGCCGGGAATCCCCCACTCGATGGGGGCGTCCGTGTAGCCGAGCCCGCTGAGGACCTGCGAGTGGATGTGGGGGAACATGTGCGGTGCGAAGCTGACCCCGCGGGCGGTGATCGCCTTGAGGATCTCGGGCAGCCGGGTGATCCCGCCGTTGGTGGTGGCGTCCACCCTCACCACGTCGACGGCATCGAACTCGAGCAGTGCCTGAGGGTGGTAAGAGCCGCCCTGCTCGTCACCCATGGCAACCGGCACGTTCACCCCGGCCCGAATATCGGCTACCAACTGGGCGTCACCGGGGGGCACGATGTCCTCGAACCACCCGACATCGACCTCCTCGAGGCGCTTCCCGAAGTCGATAGCGTCCTGCGCCGAGCGAAACACCATGTTGGCGTCGAAGCCGATCCAGCCGTCGGGGGCAGCTCCACGAGCCGCCCGCATCCGCTCCATACTGAGGTCGAGCGTCGGAGCAATGGCGAGCTTAAAGCGTCGCCAACCCTTATCCCACAGATCGGTCACCTGGGCCGCGGTTTCCTCCGGGCTCAGTTCTGGTGGGTTTCCAACGATCCCGGCCACCGGCATCGGATGACGTTCGCCGCCGAGATAGGCAGTGATCGATTGGTCGGTCGCCCGGGCCGCCAGGTCCCAGGCCGCCACGTCGACGATGGACAACGCCCGCATCCCGATCCCTGCGGCGTGAACCGCGTGGTTGGTCCACAACGCGTCGTAGAAGAGCTGCCTGGGGTCGTCGACGGGCTGGCCAACATAAGCCGGGGCTACGGTGCGGTGGACGATCTCGGCCACCGGGCCATCACGGGTCAGGCAGTAGGCGAAACCGCGCAGGCCGCTCTCAGCGTCGATACGAATGAGGGCAAACTCGCGATGGCCTATCACCCAGGAGCCAAAGTGGATGGGTGTCTCCAGCTCGTGCTTGATGGTGGCCGCCCGCACTGACACGATGCGATCGGCGCTCATAACGCAAGATACCCGTCGTCGCACATGACGGTGTGGCCGGTCACAAGCTCAGAGGCGTCGCTGGCCAGAAAGATCGCAGCCCCGATCAGCTCTCGGGGAAGGCCCAGGCGGTCCCGCGGCATCCGGCCGATGATGAAGTCGGACGTGACCGTGCTCTTCTTGGCGCCGGTTTTAGTGAGCGGCGAGTCCATGAGCGTAGGACCGATGGCGTTGACCCGCACCCCCCTATCCCGCCATTCCATGGCCATCGCCCGGGTGAGTTGCACCACGCCCCCTTTCGATGCCAAATATGCGCTGACCCACGGATAAGCAATGAAGCTGCCGATCGACGCCATGTTGATGATGCTGCCCTTTCCCTGCGCCAGCATCTTGCGACCTAGAGCCTGCCCGCACAAATACACGCCCTTGAGGTTCAGTTCGATTACCGCGTCAAACTCGTCCTCGGGGAAGTCCTCCAACGGCGACCGGAAGGACTTCCCAGCGCTGGCGAGCAGAATGTCGAGGCTCCCCAGCTCGTGGACTACCCAGTCGGCCAGTCCTTCCACCGCTGCTTTGTCGGTGACATCGACCGGCCGGGCGTGTGCCGTGCCGCCCTGGCTACCGATGACGGCAGCGGTCTTCTGCGCGCCGGCCAGGTTGATGTCGGCGACCACGACTTCGGCACCGGCCTGGGCGAAGCCGATCGAGCATGCCGCTC
>JAUXJL010000145.1 GCA_030624805.1 Acidimicrobiia bacterium | reverse complement strand
CCCGCTAGGACCGGGGCACACTCGTAAGATCTTTCAACATCCGTTTTCCTCCGCTTTCGCCTTCAAACAATTCCGTTCAAAGGGAGAGGCGCGAAGGACGCGGATACGCAGAGCATCCACGATATGACATTTCGTCTTGCCACGAGCTCCCGCCTCGCCTTGTCTGGTTCCCTCGAGATGTGAGCCAGCGATGGCTCCGGTTCGGGCTCCGCCCGGCACCCAGCCAGCTCTATTTCCGTCTCTTAAAGTGTACTTCTACAACCACTCCTTGTGGTCACAACCCGCTACCGATCCAATTCGAACTACCACCCTCTATACGTCTGATCCCCTACAATCAGTGAGGATGCGAGCACCCCGCCAGCTGATCCCCACTCCTCTGTTGAAACCCGCCTATCGCCTCTATGAAGCGCGCCTCCTCCAAAAGCTCGACAGGAACCGTTTTCCAAGCCACATCGCCGTCATCCTCGACGGACATCGGCGATACGCGCGCAGCGAGGGCTTCGCCGACTACCGAGAGAGCTACCGAGCGGGTATGGCCCAGTTCGAGGCCTTTCTCGGGTGGGCGAGCGACCTGGGCATCGAAGCAATCACCGGATGGCTGCTATCCACCGAGAACTTGAAACGACCGGCCCAAGAGCTCGCTCCGCTCTTCGAGGTGTTCATCGAGTTCTTCCAACGACTCCCGGAACGGGCCAACACCCTCGGCTATCAGCTCCGCTTCATCGGAAGCATGGACCTCCTCCCCCCTGAGCTGAGTGCAGCCGCCAAGCAAGCAGAAGAAGCAAGCGAAGCCCATGACAGCCATCTCACCATCGCCCTCGGGTACGGAGGCCGTCAGGAAATCGCCGACGCCACTCGCGAGCTCGTGCGCGACCTGACCGAGGCCGCCGACTTGGAGGATGACATTGCCGATCACATCACCCCCGAAGCCATAGCCGAGCATCTCTATGCATCGGACCTGCCCGATCCCGATCTCGTCATTCGCACGAGCGGCGAGTCACGCCTGTCTGGGTTCCTCATGTGGCAGGCCGCCTACAGCGAGTACAGCTTCGTCGATGTCTACTGGCCGGCCTTCCGGCGGGTCGATTTCCTGCGCGAACTGCGCAACTACACGCTGCGAGAGCGCCGCTTCGGGCAGTAGGGAGCCGAGACGCCGGCGGCTACTGGAGTCGGTCGATGATCTCCCCGAGGACGCGCTCGGCATCCTCATGGGACACCTGGCACGTCCCGGCGTTGCGGTGCCCGCCGCCACCGTACTCCAGCATCAGTTCGCCGATGTTGTATCGGGACTCCCGGTTGACGATCGACTTGCCAACAGCAAACACCGTGTTCTGCTTGTGTTTTCCCCACAGAATGTGCACAGACACCTCAGCGTCCGGGTGCAGGGCGTAGATCATGAACCGATTGCCGGCGAAGATCACATCCTCGGAGCGAAGGTCGAGCGTAACCACCTTTCCGTGTGGAGTGGAGCACCGCTTGATCTGGTCTTTGAACGGTCCGTCGTGCTCCATGTACAGCTCGGTACGCTCTTTGACGTCCGGCAAGTCGAGAATGTCGTCGATGTGACTGGTCCGGCAATGCTCGATGAGCTCCATCATCAGCTGGTAATTGGAGATCCGAAAGTCGCGGAACCGACCGAGGCCGGTGCGGGCGTCCATGACGAAGTTGAGCAGGGCCCACCTCTCGGGGAAGATGATGTCGTTGAGCTCGTACATGGCGCTGTCGGCCTTGTCGACGGCGTCCATCATGTCGGTGGCCACCGTCGGGAACTGGTCGGCACCTCCGTAATGGTCGTACACGACACGAGCCGCTGAAGGAGCATCACCGTCGATGATGTGATTGTCGGCGTTTCCTTCGTTCCGAAGTGTTTCGCTGTAGTGGTGGTCAAAAGCCAGGTGTGCTTCAGGCACGTAGGGAAGGTTGGTGGTGATGTCCTTGGACGTGATCTCGATGAGCCCGTCCTGCATGTCCTTGGGGTGAGCGAACAAGATGTCGTCGATCATGTCCATTTCTTTGAGAAGGACCGCACATACCAGCCCATCGAAGTCGCTACGCGTAACCAGCCGGTATTTCGGAGACATATACAATCGCTTCCTCAGGTTCCTCAATCATTTCGGCGTTGAACGGCCCGGCCTTTAGCCTGGTTTTGGTAGCTCCCGTCTAGTTGAGTGACGCCCACTACGCTCCTCAAGTCCCCCACCAGACCCACCGAAACCAGACCATGGCCACACCCCGAATTCTCGGCCTCCTAGCAGCGTTCGCCCTCGTGGCGGCAGCCTGCGGAGGAACGTCGGCCGCCGACACAACAACGTCAACATCGACCGCTGGTCGCCCGGCCACCACGACCCCTGGGGAAACTGCGACCACCGGCCAAGGCGGCGCTGCCGACTCTGAGATTGAAGAGCGGATCGACGAACTGATCGTGGAAGCTCAGCAGATCCGCAACCTCGAGTTCCTCGAGCCGGTGGAGGTTATCCTCCTTGCCGACGCCGAGTACCAGGCCCGGTTCTCCGAGATTATCGAAGAAGAACTCGCCGAGGAGGACGTCCAGGCCATCAACGCTCTCTTGCGGGTTCTTGGAATCATCGAACCGGACGATGACTACCGCCAGCTCATAGACACGCTGCTGAGTTCTGGCACCGGCGGGTTTTACGACCCGGATACCGGGGAGCTGGTGGTAAGGCTCATCGGCGACGAATTCGGGCCATATGCCGAGTCGGTGGTCGTCCACGAGCTGGTCCACGCCCTCCAGGATCAACACTTCGCTCTGCTCGACAACGAGGATTTGGAAGGTGATGACGCATACGTCGCCCAGGCGATCATCGAGGGCGACGCCTTGCTGCGGGAGGCCACATACGTGCAGTCACTGAGCCTCACCGATCGGGCCAGATACGTGGCAGACATCAGCAGCATCGACCTGTCCGCCCTCGACACGCTGCCCAGCTACATCCTCGAGAGCTTCCAGGCGGCCTACCGCGACGGATTCTTTTTCCATCAGGAGATCGGGCTCGATGAGATCGACAAGCAGTTCACCGATACTCCCGAGTCCTCCGAACAGATCCTGGAAGCGGATAGCTACGAGCGCGACGAGCAGCCCCAGGAGGTCGCACTGCCGGACTTCGAGCTTCCCGGCTACGAGATTTGGTTCGATGCCACTGCCGGCCAGAAGGACCTGGAGTTGCTGCTGGGTGATGCCGTCGGCATCGGGGACGCGGCCGAAGCGGCCTCCGGCTGGGGAGGCGACGCCAACCGCGTATACAACCGGGCCGACGAGGAGGCGGTCTACGTGCTCAGCTACATCGGCGACACCATCCGAGACGCCGAGGAACTCGAAGCGGCCTTTGCCGTATTCATTGACCGGTCTGTACCGTCCGGGGCTTACACACTGCTCGAACGAGACGGAGCCGAAGTCCTCGTGATCATTGCATCAGACCCTGCCATCGGCCCCCAGCTGGCAGCGACGTTTTCTCCCTGAACCCTCATCGTTGGTGAGCACTCCAAAACGGTGATCGCCCGGCGAGAAAGCCGTCGGCCGTCCTCCTCCCCGATTAGTGAACACCCGGTCACGACTCCAGATAACGTGGCGGCATCACATAAATGGGACGGAGGAAACGTGAAACTCGACGGGAAGGCGGCCTTCATCACTGGAGGCGGCTCTGGGATCGGGGCCGAGACGGCCCGCGTGTTCACACGGGAGGGTGCTGCGGTGACCGTGGTGGACCTCAACGCCGAAGCCACCGAGGCGCTCACGATGGAACTGACTGCGACCAACGCGAACATCCGGAGCGTTGTGCTCGACGTGACCGATGAGGCCGCCGTCACTTCAGCCTTGGCCGAATCCGTAGAGGCCTTTGGGTCACTCGACATCGTGGTCAACAGCGCCATCCGGATGGCTCCCGGCAAGCTGATCGACCTTTCTACCGCGGACTGGAAGCTTCTGATCGAGGTCGGCCTCCACGCCACCTTCGTGGTGGGACGGGAGGCGGCCAAGCTGATGATCGATCAGGGAACCGGCGGCTCGATCATCAACCTGTCCTCCAATGCCGGCTTGGCTCCCTACCCGGGCGCAGGCGCGTATTCCACTGCCAAGGCCGGTGTGATCATGCTCAGCAAACAACAGGCGATCGAATGGGCCGAGTACGGCATTCGATCGAATGCCATCTGCCCGGGCCATGTGGAGACGCCACTCAC
This sequence comes from Acidimicrobiia bacterium, assembly GCA_030624805.1. Taxonomy (GTDB): domain Bacteria; phylum Actinomycetota; class Acidimicrobiia; order Spongiisociales; family SHLN01; genus SHLN01. The sequence continues at coordinate 1,741 of JAUXJL010000145.1, read as the reverse complement.
CGCCTATTTGCAAGACCCCGAGGTCAGGGCCGGGCGGGAGGCGGTGACGCCGCTGGGCCGGATTGGTCAGCCCGAGGACGTTGCGGCCGCTGCCCTCTACCTCGCTTCAGACGATTCGAGCTGGGTTACCGCACACGCACTTGTTGTGGACGGCGGGATTGTCGCGTCGATCTACAACCACCTGCCGGGGCGCACGTGGCGGAGTTAGGCAAAAAGGCTTCCCGGGTATAGGCGCCTCTAGGCATGCACCCGCCGGTGCGGATATTGTGACGGCATGGACGGCGGCGATTCACTCGACGATCTCGGCAGGGAACTACGCGAGAGGGTCGGTCACGAGATGCGTCTGGAAGCCGAGATGGTCGAGAGGGACGCGGCGTCGGTGGAGGCACGACGCCGCACACTGTCCGATGTGGCGGTTGAGCTTCTCAGCAGAGGAGACACCGTGACCGTAATCGCTGGGGAGCGCTCGATCCAGGGTCAACTCAGTTACGCCCGCGGTGAGATCGTTTCACTGGACACCACTTCGGGTTCGATCGATGCACATCTCGCGGCAGGAGTCGTATTGCGCATCGACGAGCGATCCCCGGAAGGGGGCAGAGCACCCAAAGCCGGGAGCGCCAGTCTGCGAGCCCGCCTCCTCGAACACGAGCTGTCTGAAGCCGGCATCGAGGCGTGGGTGCCGGCTCACGCCCTGGTCGTAGCCGGATCAATTGCTGCGGTCGGGAAAGATCACGTCATCATTCGCAATCACGATGACACCGAGTGGACTCTGGGCCTTCGAGACATTGCTTGGATCCGGGCACTGTAGGGCTCAGTGTCATCCGGAGAATCAGGCGCCTCGTCGTCGCATGCGGCTGATTCGCCGGCGGATGGAGATCAGGGTTGCCGGCAGACCGGAGATCCTCGTGGCCCTGAGTCGCCGGCCATCGGCTGAGACGAAGGAGAACAGGTCGTCCGGGCTGGCAGGCTTGACCTCCGTCACGGCCTCCGTCCGGCCACCGATAACGATCCGGATTGTGCCAAACGCCCGAATCCGCAATTCGATTTCGGCAGCATCGAGAGCAGCCGGATCATCCACTTGGCTAATAGCCCGGAGGTCGTCCCTCGTGAACATGTTCCGTTGGCCGTGCTGTGGCTCTCCTGGTGCGCCCGCCAACATCATGTCGATCACCGTTGGGAGTGCCGCCGCGGCGGCCACGGCCTTGGCTCGCGCGACCTCGAACGACGTCGCACTCGGCCCGATCGGCACGAAGCCCTCCAACAGGATCGGCCCGGCATCAATCGCCGGAGTCATCCGATGGTAGGTAAACCCCGACCGCGTCTCACCCGTGTAGATCGAGTTTCTGGTTGCTGCCAGGCCGGCATGTTCGGGCAGCTTGCCGTCGTGGTAGTTGACTGCCTGGGACACTGAGTCGATGAGTGGGGCACCGAGAATCTCAAGGCAGTAAAAGGACAGCAGGACGTCGGGTTGGAGTTCCCGGTGGAGCCGCTCGACGAAGGCAGGTTCGTTGACGCCCTGCTCGGCAACGAGGAGCGGACACCTTGCCCGACGAGCCGTGACTCCAAGGTCGAAGGGTGTCCGCCATTGACGACGACCCGCTGTGGCTGTTTCGAGCAATGTGAGCGCGGTGGTCCTGGCCCGGACCCGTTGGCTCCGCACAACCCTGTCCGGCTGAGAGGTGACAAAACCGCATACATCGAAGTCGGACCGGATGTCAGCCTGGCGTAAGGTGGCCGCGAT
>JAUXJL010000018.1 GCA_030624805.1 Acidimicrobiia bacterium | reverse complement strand
CTTGCCGGCCGGCCGCTCGCCGGTTCGAGGCGACGCTTGATGGGTACCAGCGTTGGATTTCGGACTCCAGGTTGGAGCCGGAGACCGACTCGATGACTTCGTAGCTTCCCGGGGCCGCTCAGGCCTCCGCCACTAGCTCGTCATAGGTGGCCCGAATGGTCTTCTCGACCCGGGCCAGCATATCTCCCAAGGAACCTTCCTGTTCTACGAGCGGATGAATGACGATCCGGGCGCGACCCCCGTACATGCGCCAATCGCCTGGGGGCCAGGCATGGTCCGTGCCTTCAGTGGTGACCGGGAGGATGGGTGCTCCGACCGCTTTGGCAATGATGAACGGGCCTTTTTTGAACTCCTTGATTTGACCGCTGCGCGACCGCGTTCCCTCGCCGTACACGAGCAGTGAGTAGCCGAGCTCGAACACCTCCCGGACCTGCCGGTTGATGAAGTCGTAGCCGCCCGCCCCGGCCCCACGGTCCACCTCAACCATGTTCATCGCCTTGATGGCCGTGCGAAAGAAGGGGATCTTGTAGACCTCCTTCTTGGCCATGAAGCGGAAGTGCACTGGCTGGAGAGCCAGCCAGTGGACCATCGGGTCGAGATTCGAAAGGTGGTTGGCCACCACCACCTGGGGCCGGTCGGGTTGCAAATGCTCCCTGCCGACCACTTCGAAGCGAAGGCCGGCGACGGCGAGAAGTATCCGCGCCCAGGTCGATGCCGCGTGGTCCGCCACATGCCACCGCAGTGGCATCCAGCTTCCGACGATGGCGACTCCACCCAACACCAGCGTCACCAGAGCGATGATGGGGTAGGCGACCAGGCTGCGGAGGATCGAGATCATCTTCAGGTGCCGTGGAAATCCGGCGGTCGCTTCTCGAGGAAGGCTTTCACCGCTTCTTGCAGATCGTTCGAGTGCAGGAAGGCGGCATTCCACACCGCGACGTAGTCGAGAGCCTGGTCAACGCTCATATCCTCGGTGGCGGCCAGCACAGCCTTTGACCCTTGTACGGCCAGGGGTGAATTAGCTGCGATCTCGTTGGCCAGCTGACGGGCCGCCTGGTTGAGCTCGTCCTGTGTGTCGTAGACATGATTCACGAGGCCCATGGCGGCGGCCTCCTCCCCGCTGAAGTCCCGACCGGTGAATGCCAGTTCGGCTACCCGGCCCGGATCGAGGATGCGGGGGAGTCGCTGAAGGGTCCCGACGTCGGCGACCATTCCCATCCTTGTCTCTCGTACTGAGAGGACGGCGTTCGTGGTGGCGAGGCGGATATCACAGGCGGTTATCAAGTCGACACCTGCTCCGATGCAGTAGCCATGGACGGCGGCGATCACTGGTTTGGGACAGCGAGCGATGGCAGTCATGGTGTGCTGCATTTGTTTGACTTCGGCCCGAGTACGAGTACGCCCGCTCGCACCGTCGCCGTCGGTGAATCCCGCCATGAGCTGTGGACTGAACGCCTTGAGGTCGAGACCAACCGTAAAAGCATCCCCGCGGGCGGCAATGATGACCACCCGCACCCCATGGTCGTTTCCGAGGACTTCCATCATCACCGGCAAGTCATTCCACAGCTCGGGGCCTATGGCGTTGCGAGCTTCCGGCCGGTCCAGCCACACCGTTGCAACGGCGCCGTCTCGCTCGAGAGTGAGTACATCGGACATCGGCCAAGGTTAGGAGGGTGAGTGCGACCCGACACTACAGTTGGCGCGATCCCGAAGGAGACGTGTCTTTCATGGTGGATTTCACAGACCGGGTGGCTGTGGTTACCGGGGCAGGCGGTGGGCTCGGGCGCCGCCACGCATTGCTGCTTGCGGAGAGGGGAGCGGCTGTTGTCGTCAACGATCTCGGCGGGAACGTGGACGGCACCGGCGGGGCGACGAGTCCCGCAGACAAGGTCGTCGATGAGATCGTCACCTCCGGCGGCGCAGCCGTCGCCGAATATTCATCGGTAGCCACCCCCGACGGCGGCGTCGCCATCGTCGAGAAGGCGCTGGATACATTCGGGCGCATCGACGTTGTCATCAACAACGCCGGCATCCTTCGTGACAAGGCCTTTCACAACATGGAAACGGATCAGATGACGGCCGTGCTCGATGTTCATTTGCGGGGATCGATGTTCGTGACCCGGGCCGCCTGGCCGCACATGCGGGAACAGAGTTACGGCAGGGTCATAATGACATCTTCGGCCTCCGGTGTGCTCGGGAATTTCGGCCAGTCCAACTACGGCGCCGCCAAGATGGGTCTGCTCGGCCTGGTCAACGTGCTCAAGTTGGAGGGAGCGAAGTACAACATCACGGTGAACGCCATCGCCCCCATCGCAGTGACCCGTATGACCGAAGACCTGTTGGGTGGATTGGGAATCACCGCCGACCAATTCGGCCCCGAGCAAGTGAGCCCGGCAGTGGCCTATCTGGCGTCCGAGGAGTGCGAGCTGACCGGCGAGGTGTGGTCGGTGGGCGGGGGCTCAGTCAGCCGAATGTTTGTTGGGCTCACCGATGGCTACTTCAAAAACCCACTGGCTTCAGGGGCCTTGACGGTCGAGGACGTTGCCGGCCACCTCGACACCATCCGATCCACCGATGAATACATCATCGCGTCTTCGAATCAGGACGAGTTCCAGAAGCTCGGGGCCAAGTTTTCCCCGTGACCGGCCGCCCCGCCGAACGGCCCGGGCCGGATGCCGGCAAGGAGGCGTGGCGGGAGTGGGCACGAGCTGAATGGGAGCAAATCGACGCGGCCCAGCTGTCGGCTGGTGTTGTCGACCACTTGGCACGCTTCGTCCCACTGAGAACGGCGCCAACCCTGGTTATTTATTACCCGATGAGTCACGAGCTGGACGTCACGAGGCTGCTGACGGAGCGCCATCGCCCCGCCACGCTGGCGGCCACTCGCACGCCGACGGCGGGGCCGCTCACAGCCCACCTACTCGGCAGATGGCCCCTTGAACGTCATCGGTACGGGTTTCTTCAACCGCAGGCTGATACGCCACAACTAGACGCTGGTGCGGTGGATGCGGTACTTGTCCCCGGTCTGTGTTTCTCTCGCGACGGAACTCGGCTCGGCCATGGTGCCGGGTACTTTGACGAGTTCCTCGCCAGTCTTGCGCCGCACGCTCTCAAGTTGGGGGTGACTCCAACCAGGCTGGTCCTCGATCGGTTGCCACGACTCCCGCACGATGTGGCGATGACCCACCTCGCCACCGAATCGGGAGTGTGGGCAGTAGGCGAATAGCGTTCGGCCCGGCGGGAGTGCCGTGTCCAGATCTTGGATCGTAGGCTGTCGGTAATGTCGCTTCCACCCGCGGCCGTGAGAGTCCTAGCCGCGGCCGCCGCCCTCGGGCTACAGATCGAGATTCACCAGTTTCCGGATGGCACAAAAACCTCCGCGGACGCAGCGGCTGCGGTCGGTTGTGAGCTCTCGGCCATCGCCAAAAGCCTGGTATTTATGGCCGACGATCGACCGGTAGTGGCTATCTTGTCGGGGGATCGTCGGCTCGACCCTCAAAAGCTGGCTTCAGTGATGGGTGCGAGCTCAGCCCGCCGGGCATCCTTGGAGGAGGCCCGGCTCGCCACCGGCTATGCAGCCGGGGGGACTCCCGCTTTCGGATATCCACAGCCGTTGCCCGTGTGGGTCGATAACGGCCTGGAGCGTCACGAAGAGGTCTGGTCGGCTGCGGGCACCCCGACGACCGTGTTTCCCATCCAGCTCACCGACCTGGTTCGAGCCTCGGGCGGGCAGCTGGCCGATGTCTCGGAGTGACCCTCAGCCGGCTACGCGTTCGTGGATGGCGAGAATCACGCCGTTGTTGAGTCGGACCGAGGCGGTGTCATCCACGAACACATTGCTAACGCCCCGGGTGGAGCTGGCCAGCAACACATCATCGACCAGCGCGAACTGCAACCCTCTCGTGGTAACGCCATCGGCTGGCTCGCCGACGGCCAACAACGTAAGGAGGTCACCGCGTTTTCCTTCGAAGGTGGCCTCGGTTCGTATAGCAAGGATGTGGGCAGAGCCGACGAGCCATTCGACGTCGACGTCGGCCCATGCCGGGCTTGCCAACAGCATGGCGGTCGCCAGCAGATGATCGATGCGGCCGCCGCCACCACCGACGATGACAATGCGGCTGGCGCCGTGCCGCACCGCAGCCGCCAGGGAAAGCTCGAGGTCGGTCGAATCTTTGGTGGGCGGATACTCATCAATCTCGATGCCCGCCTCCCGGGCGGCGGCCAGCGCTGACGGGCTCACCGAGTCGAGGTCCCCAACGACCAGGTCGACCCGAACTCCGAGCGCATTGGCAAGATCGAGTCCCGAGTCGGCCGCGATGACATATTCGGCGTCGGGGACGGGATGGGTCGGCTCCGTCATTTCACCGCCTGCGAGGACAAGTACGGTTCCGAGTTTCATTTGGAGAGTGTACGGATGAGACGGGCCGGCGAGGCGCTAGGTTCACCGGTATGGAAGCCGACATCGCCGTCGTGGGACTTGCGGTCATGGGCCGGAACCTGGCGCTAAATATGGCCGATCATGGTTTTCAGGTTGCCGTCTATAACCGGACAACGGCCAAGACGACCGCGTTCATGAACGAGGAAGGACAGGCGGCGGGAATCGCTTCCGCTCATACACTCGACGAGCTGGTCGGCATGCTGGCCGTGCCTCGGAAGGTGATGCTGATGGTGCAGGCCGGCTCCGGCACCGATGCCGTCATCGAGGCGCTGATTCCGCTGCTGGCTGAAGGTGACATCATCATCGACGGTGGCAACGCCCACTATGAGGACACTATTCGTCGGACCCGCCAGATTGAGGAGCACGGTTTCTTGTTCATCGGGACGGGGGTGTCCGGCGGCGAAGAGGGGGCCCGCTATGGACCGTCGATCATGCCGGGCGGCTCCAAGAAGGCCTGGCCGGCGGTAAGGGAAATCCTGCAGTCGATCTCTGCCAAGGTCGCCGACGGTGCTCCATGTTGTGACTGGGTCGGCTCCGATGGCGCGGGCCACTACGTCAAGATGGTCCACAACGGCATCGAATACGGAGATATGCAGGTCCTCGCAGAAGCATATTCGCTCATGCAGGTCGGGCTAGGAATGGCGCACGACGACATGGCCGAGACGTTCCGCGGCTGGAAGGACGGGCCCCTCGACTCCTACTTGACCGATATCACCGCCGACATCATGGCCGCCCGAGATGAGGATGGCACTCCCTTGCTCGATAAAATCCTCGACGCAGCCGGTCAAAAAGGGACGGGCAAGTGGACGGGTATCTCCTCACTGACCCTGGGCGTCCCGGTCACGCTGGTGGCAGAGGCGGTCTACGCCCGGGTGCTATCGGCGTTGAAAGACCAGCGGGTGACGGCCGCCACGGTCCTTGGTGGTCCGGCCTCGACCATTGATGGCACTCCCGCCGAAGTAGTAGCCGACCTCCACGATGCCCTCTACGCCTCGAAAATCGTCAGTTACGCCCAGGGCTTCATGCTCTTGCGCTCGGCTGCCGCTGAATATGGGTGGGATCTCGACTACGGCGGGATTGCCTATCTGTGGAGGGAAGGATGCATCATCCGGTCCGTGCTGCTCGAGCACATCAAGACTGCGTTTGATCGCACCCCCGACCTGGTTTCGCTAGTGCTTGACGAACATTTTCAAGCCGAGATCGAATCGGCACAAGCTGGGTGGAGGCGTACCGTGATCCGGGCCGTGAGCGCCGGGATACCAGTGCCCGCTTATTCAACCGCGCTCGCCTTCTATGACGGGTACCGAACGGAGCGCTTGCCCGCCAATCTGATCCAAGCCCAGCGTGACTATTTCGGTGCCCACACGTACGAGCGGGTCGACCAACCCCGCGGTGAGTTCTTCCATACCGATTGGCTCGACGCCTAGAGGGTTTCGAGGGCCCGCTAGCATCGAACCCGTGACCGAAAAGGAAATACCCCAGCCCGAGGTTCTCCCACCCGACGAGGTCGGCGAGGAGCCACTCGTCTCTGAGCCACTCAAATTGGTACGGATCGCATCCATGACTCAGGCGATGCTGGTGGAAGTCCGGGGCATTGATCTCGATGACAATGCAGTGGTGCGATTGCAAGATGTGCACGGGCGTACGCTGGCCTCCTTGCGCGACATCATGTCCGACGAGCTGCGAGAGGAGCTCGACGCGGTCGTGCTTCCACTCGAGGAGGGCGCATCAGAAGCCGAGGTCCGGGTTGCCCAGGCGCAACTGGCGGGTTGGCTGGAAGGGCTCTTCCATGGCATCCGCGCCAGCCTGTGGGGCCAGCAGGTCGCCGTCCAGCGTTCCGCCATGCAGAACCTCGAGGCGCTTCATACCCTCGATGCTCCCGGCTCCGAGGGCCGGGACAGTTCCTCCGGTCCGTACCTCTAAGCCGAGAGGCGTCCGTACGTTTCATTGAGCGAACGGATCTGCCGGGCTAGTGAGTCGCTGATGGCGTCGGCCTCGAACCGCCATTGCCAATTGCCGCCCAGCGTGCTCGGAATATTCATCCGACCTTCAGCTCCCAACCCCAGGAAGTCCTGCAACGGGGCAATGGCCAGGCGGGCGATCGACGACCAGGTGACACGAAGTAGTCCCCAGTGGAAGTCTTCCACGTCGGAAGCCGTGTACCGGAGAGCGTATTCTTGTTCGTGTTCGGGTGCTCCTTCGAGCCACGCCTTGGCTGTGTCGTTGTCGTGAGTTCCCGTGTATGCGACCCAGTTGTCGCTGTCGTAGTTGTGTGGAAGAAACTCATGCCCCGGTCCGGCGTCGAACGCGAACTGGGTGACCTTCATGCCGGGGAGCCCGAATCTCTTGCGGAGCCGGGCTACCCCCGGACTCATGTCACCACCCAGGTCCTCGGCGATGAAGGGCAGCCCTCCCAGACCTTCCCGGACCTTGGTGAGCAAACCACCGCCCGGGCCCCGTCGCCAGCGACCCTCTACCGCGGTCTCGACACCGCCGGGTATCTCCCAGTAGTCATAAAAGCCGCGGAAGTGGTCGAGACGTACCAGGTCGACCGTGCTGAGGGTCGCTGCCATGCGTCGCACCCACCATGAGTAGCTACTACGCCGGTGCACGCCCCACCGGTAGAGCGGGTTGCCCCACAGCTGTCCTGTCTCGGAGAAATAGTCGGGCGGCACGCCGGCAACTGTTTTTGGGTAGCCGTCCCTGCCTATCGAAAACAAATGCCGATTGGCCCAGACATCTGCGGAGTCGTGGGCGACGAATATGGGGATGTCGCCGATGATTTTGACTCCGGCGGCTCGGGCAGCCTCGCGCAGGCTGGCCCATTGGCGGAAGAACAAGAACTGCCCGAATGCCACCCGGTCTCGGGAGTCGGCCAGATCAGCGGCCGCCTCCGCAATGGCTTCGGGCTGACGGTCCCGGTACTCCTCAGGCCACTCAACCCAGGAGACCATCGCGTGAGCCTCCTTCAGGGCCATGAATAGTGCGTACTCGGACAACCAGTCGCCCTGCGTCTCCTTGAAGTGCTCGAAATCAGCGCCTAGTGGATGGCCGTTGAACTCAGTACGCTCATAGGCGGCCGCCACCAGGTCTCGCTTCCACGGCAGAGCCTGACCGTAATCGACCCGCTGATCGGAAAATACTGGTGTGGTCGCCTCGTCAATCAGGCCGTCTTCTGCGAGCCATTCGGGGCTGATCAGGGCGGGGTTGCCGGCGAAGGCCGAGAAGGTTTGATACGGGCTGTCGCCGTATCCGGTGGGACCGAGCGGCAACACCTGCCACCACTGACACCAGGTCTGTCCCAGGAACTCGATCCAACGATGGGCGGTCGGCCCAAGGTCCCCAATCCCAAAGGGGCCGGGCAGGCTCGTTGGGTGGAGGAGTATTCCGGCGGTCCTGTCCATAGGGCGGACAGGCTACTGCTTACCGGTCGGCAGCTACCTGCCGGTAGGCCTTGAGTGTCTCCTGGGCGACTGCATCCCAGTTGTACTGTCGGAGTATCGATTCGCGATGGCCGAGGAGGGTGTCGTCATCGAGCGAGAGGGCGTTGTCCAAAGCTCGGGCAAAATCTGTGTAATCACCGGGCTCATAGGCTCCGGGTGTATCACCCAGAACCTCGACCATCACTCCGGTGCGAGCAAAAACCGCCGGTGTTCCGAGCGCATACGCCTCTACGGGCGGCAATCCGAATCCCTCCCGTTCGGAGTTGAAGACAAGGGCCCGAGACTGGCCGATCATGCGAGCGAGCTCATCTCCGGACAGAGTGCGCTTGATGCGATTTGCCGTGCTCTTGCGGAGCAGCAACTCAGTGGAGCGCGTGAGGGGCCCCAGGATGAGGAGCTGCAGCTCGGCGTCCGATGTCTCGGTGTATTCGAGCATGAATTCCACAGCCTCGTGCGAGCGTTTGTGGGGTTTGCTCGAGCCGATGTGGATCAGGTACTGCTTCTTGTCCTCAACCGGGATCGGCTGATTCAGCGGGAGGGTGATTCCCTGATACGAGACGAACGACGGAGGCATCGTGATGTTGGTTTCTTTGGCGAGATCCATGAACCGACCGAGCGAAGTGTCGGACACCGTAACCAGAGCATGCGCCCGTCGGAGTGTATGACGGAGCGAGAATGAAAAGTAGCGCGACTTCATGGATGCGGACTCGCGTCCGTAATCTCCCCGCGCGTACAGGAGCGGGATGTCGTCATGGAGGGTGGCGACCAGTTTCATGCGACTGGGGGGCACGATCGGCACGAAGCCCTTCGGAAAGTGGAGAACCGAGACCTCGTCGTGGGCGGCCCGCTTCACTCCCAGCACATGGTCGGAGAGCAATCGTTGCATCGTCGTTGGCGGGGGAGTGATACGAATGCTCACGTGCTCGGAAATCTGTGCTTCGAGCTCCCGGGTGATCGCCGGGTTGGCATAGATGCAAAGATGTTCCCCTGGTCCAATAACTCGCTGTAGCGCGTTTGCCAGCCCGACGGAATAGTTGATGATTCCGTGGCTGTCGTTCTTGTCCCGGTTCAGGTCTGATAGGTAGAGCCCGAACCTTGTGGTGGGCTTCCGCATGTCTCCGCCGTCTCTCGTCGGCTAATCGTATCGTCACGTCCGGGTTTTCCGGTCCATTGGCGTGACTCAACTGCGGAGCGGTTGTTTGCGAGGATCGTTGCCACCATCAGTCAATGGGGCGCAACAGGGCGCGGCTGAGCTATTTGCATCGGTGGGTCGGAAGGCTCCTGGGTTGATGGTACGTGATAAGTTTTCGCGAGCTTGTGCCGATGAGGTATCTATGAAACCGACATGTATTTGTGAAGCAGACGGGTGCTGTCTCCTCCGTATGAGCGGTGACTCCTACTGCACCGACCACGAAGTGCTGATCAAGGCCGCCTAAACGCGGTCCGAAACGCCCAACGCCCGATCCACTGCCCGGGAGACGTGATGGGCGAAATGCTCGTGACCGTGGCTCGAGGCGTGGAATCGATCCCCCGAAAACATCATGGGATCGCGCCAAAAAGCGTCCGAGAGCTCTCCCCGCATGTCGGCTTTCGTGACGCCTGGATGCCGAGCTGCCACTTCCGCAGATATTCGATCGAACTGGGCCGATCGCTGTGTGAGATACCACCGAAGGAAACCGGGGAGTCGCGGGATGGATCCGAGGTCACCAACGCCAACGATAACGACCCGGGAACCGGTATCCAGCAGAGCCTTGACGATCCCGTCGAGCTCTCGCCTGAACCGGGTGGGGGAAACAGCCCTGATGGCATCATTGGCTGCCACCGAGACGATGGCGAGATCCGGCTCGAAGGCCAGTGCGGCAGTGAGCTGTCCGCTGAGCACATCCGAAGCTTTTGACCCCCCAACCGCCAGCGCCTTGAGATGGACGAAATAACGTTCTGTCAACCCATCGGCGACGCGGCGTATCCATGCGTCCTCGATGCGACGAACCCCGGGAGCAGTAATCGAACTGTCTCCGATCGCAACCATCTTGAGGCCGGGAAGGCCCGGATCGCCCAGTGCGGCCGAGGTCTCGTAGTTGTCATACGAAGGCAGATCCGGCCGATGGGCTGCATAGAGGATTTGCCCCAGCAGGGCCATGACTCCTGCCAAGGGCGCCAACCGCCAGTTTCTCGTCACAGCCACGCGCTCGTACCTCCGGGCCAGAGATTCTAGAGTCGCGTTATGTCTGTGATAAAGCCCCGGTTCCAACCGGGGTTCCCGTTTGCCGCCTTCAATCTGTGGCGGGGAGCCTACTTTGTTGTCCAGCGAGCACTCCCTCGAGTGTGGGACTTCGTTGTGCTTCGGGAGGAGCCGTTTCCGCAGGGCCCTGTGGTAGTGGCAGCCAATCATTTCAGTCACCTCGATCCGGTGGTGGCCGCGGTGGCGGCCGGGCGGCCTACTCGATTCATGGGTGTTGATGAGTTGTTCGGACGGTCTCGTTTCTTTGACGGTCTCACCTACTACCTCGGTGTTGTCCCCATGCCGCGCGGTACGGTGCCGCTTCGCTCGTTACGGACCGCCATCAACCAGCTCGAGGCGGGAGGCGGAGTCACCCTCTTCCCGGAGGGGCGGCGGGTCAGCAATTGGGGTGAGAGCCCCCCCAAGGAAGGCGCTGCCTGGCTTGCCAAACGAGTCGGCTGTCCGCTCGTGCCGATGGCACTGTGGGGGACGGGGGAGGCCATGGGCCTCGACGATCTGAAGATTCGCCGGAACCCGATAAGGGTTGAGGTCGGGAAACCTTTGAATCCGGAGGCGTTTTCCGACCGGGCCCACCTGACAAAGGCCTGGCACGAATGGATGAGTGGCGCCCTGGCGCGGTTGAAGGCTGAGCAGTAGCCCGGCACTTGTAACATTTCGCCTATGTCGGCTTCGGTTTCCGAAGAACAGATACCGCCCTATCGAGAACACCTTGGTCCTCGTTAGCGGTATTTGCGCGATGTCATCCTCGGCGTCAACGATGGGCTCGTGTCCATATTCCTGCTCGTCGTGGGTGTTGTGGGGGGCGGTGTCAGCTCGGAGGTGGTGCTGTTGGCCGCTCTGTCGGGCGCCTTTGCCGGTTCTGTCTCGATGGCGGCAGGCGAGTACATGGCCACCAAGTCACAGGAGGAGGCCATCGACGGCGAGCTGGCGTTGGAGCGGGAGCACTTCAAGTACTACAAGCAGCGAGAGCTAGAGGAGCTGCGGGAGTATCTCGATGCCATAGGTCTCGGGCCGGTTGCCACTGAGGCCGTAGTGGAATCTGCGGCGGCAGACGACGAGGTGCTTCTCGAGCTGATGAAGGCGTTCGAGTTCGCAGTGATCGACGAGGGCCGCCGCAACCCCATCTTTGCCATGCTCATGTCTGGCCTGTTGTTCCTCGCCGGCTCGGTGCCGAGTATTGCCCCGTTCATTTTCATTTCCGATCCCGATGAGGCACTCGTGGTCGCTGCGATAGGAGCGGCGGTCGGGTTGTTCGTGGTCGGTGTTGCGAAGACCCGGCTGACCCGTCGCAATCCGGTCTTGAGCGGCGTCGAAAACGTGGCGGTGGCCGGCGTCGGGGCGGTTCTCAGCTATTTGATCGGTCTCGGCTACGACTCATTCATCAGCTGAGCGGCGACGCCGCCCAACCTGGCTGTTACGAGCACTACCGGTAGATGTCCTCGACGGTCCCGGCGTATTTCTTCATGACGATCGCCCGCCGCAGCTTGAGGGTTGGGGTGATCTCGCCACCCTCGATGGTGAAGTCCTCCGGCAGGATGCGGAACTCTCGGACTGCCTCGGCTCGCGAAACCGCCTTGTTCCCGTCCTCGATGGCTTCTTCTACGGTTGCTCGCAATACGGCATCGTCGACCAGGTCGGCGACGATTTCCGTCTTGCCTGCCTCTTCTGCCCAGGCCGGGAAGGCTTCGGGGTCGATGGTGATGAGACAGGCGATGAACTTTTCGCCATCCCCAATCACCATGGCCTGGCTGATGAGCGGGTGGGCGCGGATTCGATCCTCGATGACGGCAGGGGCCACGTTCTTGCCGGCCGCCGTCACCAGGATTTCTTTCTTGCGACCAGTGATCCTCAGATAACCGGCACCGTCCAGCTCCCCGATGTCTCCGGTCTGGAACCAGCCGTCGGGATTGATCGACTCGGCCGTCGCAGCATCGTTCTTGAAGTACCCGCGCATGATGTGCGGACCCTTGACTAGGACCTCGCCGTCGTCGGCGATTCCCACTGTCACCCCGGGAATGGGTTGCCCGACCGTGCCGACCTCGGTGGCATCGGGCCGGTTGAGAGTGGAGCCTGCGGTCGTTTCGGTGAGGCCATACCCCTCGAGGATTTGAATACCGACACCGGTGAAGAAGTGACCGAGGCGTTCCCCAAGCGCAGCCCCACCTGAGATTGCATATTTCACCCGGCCCCCGAACGCCTCCCGCAGCTTGGAATACACGAGCCGGTCGAACAGCGCATGTTGCACCTTCGTGAGCGGCTTCACGCGCCCCGCCTGGGTTTGACGCGAGAACTCCTCGGCAATCTTGGCGGCGTAGTCGAATATCTTGCCCTTCCCCTCAGAATGGGCCTTGTGCTGAGCACCGTTGTAGACCTTCTCGAACACGCGCGGCACGCTGAACAGCCAGGTTGGGTTGAACATGGCTAGCTCTTCGAGCAACTGAGGAACTCCCGTTGAGTAGCCAAGCTTGACTCCGGCTGTGACGCAGCTGACCTGTGCTACCCGGGCGAAGATGTGGGCGAGCGGAAGAAAGAACAGGGTGGAGCTTCCCTCGTTGAAGGCGGGCGGGATTGCTGCCACCAGCTGGCGGACCAGGAAGATGAAGTTCTGGTGGGTGAGCATGCATCCCTTCGGCCGGCCGGTGGTGCCAGAGGTGTAGACCAACGTGGCGAGATCCTCTTGTTTGATGGCCTGCCACCGGCGATCGACCTCGGCCGGGTCGACTGAGGCTCCGGCATCGACGAGCTGATCGAAGCCGCCGTGTTCGATGACAATCGAATGTTCACATGTTGGGATGCCGGCGGCGACGGCGTCGAATTTGTCCTTCATCTCCTGGTTCTCGGAGATGACGGCTACCGCTTCGGAGTTGCCAATGATCCATTCAACCTGCTCTTCCGACGAGGTCTCATAGATGGGTACGGTGACGCACCCGGCCGCCCAGATCGCGTAGTCGAAGTACGTGAACTCGGGCCGCGTGCCGGAGTGGAGGGCGATCTTCGACCCCGGTTGAATTCCGAGCGAAATGAGGCCGGCAGCGAGCAGCCTGACTTTGGCTGCGAACTCTCCGAGGCTCACGTCAACAAACCGATCGCCATCTCGATATGAGATAGCCGGCCGGTTCGGGTGTTTCTCAGCCTCGCCAAACAGGGCTGCGATTGCGGTGTCGTCTGGTGCGATCTCGACCATCGCCGGGGTGTGGTACTGCTTCATCAGTTGGCCTCCTCGTGCTCAGCATAGGGTGTTCTCCTCCCGCAGCTACAGCGTTCAGGCCCCCTGGTTGAGTCGGGAGTCGAGTGCCCGTCGGATACGTGAGTAGCTGTCGCGATAGGTGTTCTCCCCTCCCCCATACGGGTCCGGTATCGGACGCCCATCCGGGCTGAGGAGCTCGACGTTCGCGTTCGGGCTCAGTTCGAGCACCGCGGTGAGATGGGCTTCTTCCATGGCGTAGACGATGTCGGCGGTTGCGAGCACGTCGGCGGTTAGCTGCATGGCTCGATGCTCCCGGAGGTCGATCTCGAAGCTTTCATCTGCGACCGCAATACCGGTGCGAGCGGCGGGGTCGCCGGCGAGCGCGATCGTCCCGGCACTGAGGAAGGTGTGCGTCGAGTCGCGG
>JAUXJL010000213.1 GCA_030624805.1 Acidimicrobiia bacterium | reverse complement strand
TGGTGGAGCACTGATGTTCGATTACCACGCTCTCGCTCCCGACTTCATCGTTGCCGGCACGGTGCTGGCGGTGCTGGGAGCCGACCTCTTTCTGCCCGAGGACCGGAAGTGGTTGTCGGCGGTGGTGGGCATAGTTGGTTTGACGGCCGCGCTCATACCTGTTTTTACGCTGGCGGCGAGCGACGAGAGCGTGCGCTCGATGATGGATGGGTCGTACGTCGTTGACGACTTCGCCCTCGTCCTCAAGGTTTTCTTCATCTTGACGGGTTACATCGTGCTGCTCATCTCGGTCGCCTACGTCGAGGGAGACCGGTATTACCAAGGCGAGTACTACTTTCTGGTGCTGGCCTCACTCCTTGGCGGCATGGTCATGGCCTCCAGCCGGGACCTCATCACGTTGTTCGTCGGCCTCGAGCTGGTTTCAGGGCCGGCGTTCTTGCTGGCGGGCTGGCGCAAGGCCGACGTCCGGTCCAACGAAGCCGCCCTCAAATTTTTTGTGATCGGGGTGCTCTCGGCGGCGATCCTCGTATACGGAATGTCGCTCGTGTATGGCATGACCGGCTCCCTCACATTCGCAGGCATTCAGGCCAAATCAGCCGCTCTCGCCGAAGAGCCCGTGTTCGTGCTCGGCATCTTGCTGGTCCTGGTTGGTTTTGGTTTCAAGATGGCAGCCGTCCCGTTCCACTTCTGGGCGCCCGACACCTACGAAGGCGCACCAACCCCCGTCACTGCCTATTTGTCGGTTGGTTCCAAGGCGTCGGGGTTTGTCGGCGTGCTCCTGGTGTCATACATCGCCTTTGCCGGGGCGGCGCAAGTCTGGGGGCCGGCTCTCTGGATCCTGGCAGTCTTGTCCATGACCGTCGGAAACCTCGTAGCCCTCCGTCAAGAGAACATCGTTCGGTTGCTTGCCTACTCATCCATCGCCCACGCCGGCTTCATGCTCGTCCCATTCGCAGCCGCCGGGCTGCTCGAGGGTGAGAGCCTCAACCAGGCGTTTGAGGCGACCGTGTCCTATGTGCTCATCTACGGGATCATGAACCTCGGGGCTTTTGCCGTGGTGATCGCTGCCGCCCGGCGTACCGGCAGCGGCCAGATTCGCGACTGGGCCGGACTCGGCTCATACGCTCCCGGCATCAGCATTCTGCTGACGCTTTTCTTCTTCTCGTTGGCAGGAATCCCGCCCCTGGCAGGCTGGTATGCAAAGTTTGTAATGTTCCTCGCCGTCCTCCAGAACGCAAACGGGTGGACCGTTGCCCTGGCGGCGATCGCGGCGGTCAACGCCGTTATTGCCCTTTACTACTACGCCCGGGTGGTGCAGACGGTTTGGATGGACCCGGCTCCCGATGAGATTGCTTCCGAACCTGAGCCGGCCGGGGTGGCTCCTTCGCTTGGATTGGCGTTCGGGATGCTGGCCGTGGCGGTCGTGGTGATCGGAGTGTTCCCGGACCTCATTGCCCAATTCGCCGAGGCTGCCAGCCTCATCGCCGGCGGCTGATCAGGAGACGACCGAAGGGTTTTCCTGGTGACCGCTCTCGACCACATCACCGGCCGCATCGCCGACTCGGGGCCCGTTCCATTCGATGTTTTCATGCAAGCCGCGCTCTACGGCCCGGGCGGATTCTTCGCCGGGGATGTTCTCCGGTCGGTGAAGGGCGGTGACTTTCTCACTAGCCCGGAGGTGAGCCCGCTGTTTGGGGCCACCCTGGCCCGGTTCGTCGACCAAGAGCGGGCCCGGTTGGGCGAGCCGTTCCGACTGATCGAGGTCGGAGCCGGTTCGGGATCGTTGCTGGCCTCACTCCTCTCCGAAACCGATGTGGAGGCATGGGCTGTGGAGGTGTCCCCACCGGCCCGCTCAGCGCTGGTGGCGATCCTTCCGGCGGAGCGAATCACCGAGAGGCTGACCGAGGCCGTCAATCGGGGAGTAGTGCTGGCCAACGAACTGCTCGACAACCTTCCGATGGCTATCGCCGTGCGCCGGGGCTCCGGCTGGACAGAACACGTGGTGGCCATGGGCACCGACGGCCTGGCCACGAAGGAAGTGCCGGCCCGGCCAGAGGTGGCGGCCTGGGCGGATCGGTTCTCGGGCTCTGTCGGAGAGGGCGGCCTGGTCGAGGTCCAGCTCCAGGCCACCGAGTGGGTAGAGACTGTGCTCGAACTGATGGGGGAGGGCACCCTGTTGGTCATCGACTATGGGGGAACCGCCGAGGAACTCGAGCATCGGCGCATCACCGGCACCCTCAGGACCTATCGTTCACATCATCTCGGCCCCGACCCATTGTTTGCGCCCGGTGAAACCGACATCACCGCCGACGTCAACTTCACGGCGCTGGTGACGGTGGCCGAGGAAGCGGGTGCGGACGTCGAACTGGTGCGCCAGGACGACCTGCTAACCGACCTCGGCCTGCGGGATGAGCTGTCCCGGCTTCGGCAGGAGGAACTAGAGCTCGCCCGCTCCGGCGACGAAGTCACCCGACTCCAGGTCCGTTCGCGCCATACCGAGGCTCAGGCGTTGCTCAATCCACGCGGTCTTGGCGACTTCCGAGCGCTAGTGGCCCGGAAGTAGTCGGGCGGCTTCCACACACATCATCCAGCCGCCGATAGTGTCCCCTCGATGAGCACTCCCGATATGCCCCGCCGCCGGTTCCTGGCTCTCCTGGCCGGTCTGGTCGGAGCCGGTATCACCGCTGGCTGGGCTTGGCTGGCGAACGGTTCGGACCGTTCGTCGGTGGCGGTGGGCGCCCGAACCACCCAGACGTCGTCCCGTCCTTCGACTTCAACCACCCCACCAACGACGTCTCCTCCCAGCACTAGCTCGACCACCACGCCCGCCTCGACGACCTCTCCTCCAGGCTCGTCCACGACCTCAATTTCTGCACCGACGACCACGACCTCTCCGACGAGCTCAACTACCGCACCAGGGACCACCACCGTCCCGCCGGCCACGACCACTGTTGCACCGCCCACCACGACCATTGTCACTACGGGAGCCGGAGCGATCCAGGCTCTGTGCAAGTCGGCTTGGGGCGGCCGGGAAGCGGCCGGGGCATTCACCAACCACACCATTGTCCGGATGACGGTTCACCACACGGCGGCCGTGCTGAGCCCCAACAGCCAGGCGCCGGCCCGAGTGCGCCAGCATCAGCGGTTTCATATCGACGACCGGGGCTGGGCCGACCTGGCTTACCACTTCATTGTCGACGCCAACGGCCACGTCTACGAGGGACGTCCCGTCAGCGCGGTCGGCGACACGGGTACCAACTATGACCCCACGGGTCACTTCCTGGTGTGCGCCGAGGGCGATTTCAACAAGCAGGCCATTCCGGCTGCACAGGTGGCGGCGATGGCCGACGTCCTGGCCTGGGGGGCAGCGACTTTCGGTGTGGCGGCGTCCACCATCCGGGGTCATCGCGATTGGGCGTCGACCAGCTGCCCGGGAGACGGGTTCTATCCGCTCATCAGTGATGGGAGTCTGCAGAGTGCGGTCGAGGATCGGGTTGCCGCCGGAGCTCCCAGCCTCAGTGTGCTGTGCGGCGACGCTGCCACCCAGCGAGTCGCCGACATCGAGGCCGGCCGCATCTAGAAGGTCGCGCTAGCCGACCAATTTGAATACGGAGAGGCCGTGATTGTCGCCGCCACCGCCGATGTCACCGTCTGGTGCCACCGAGCTGAGGAAGAAGCCGGCGATGCAGCGCTCACTGCCGCTGCACGGATAGTCCGTGAGCGGGCCATTTGGCAGGATCTCTTTGTACTGACCGCCGAAGTTGTAACCGATGGTGTAGAACGCCCCGTACTCTTCGATTTTGTACTGACCGTTGGCGCCCACGCCCCATAGGTCGATGAAGTAGGGGATGTAGACGATGGTGCCGGTGTTGTCGGTGCCGAAGAGCAGGTCCTGCAGCTCGGAGGCCGAGCATCCGCTGGAGGGAGAGGCTCCCGGATCTGTGTCCACAATTCCTTCGTAAACAAGGGCGGCGCAGTCTCCGTTGGTGTCGAGCCAGCCGAAGCCTCCCGACAGGATGCCGTTATCGTCGGCGTCGTGGCCGGGGTTGGCGTTGCATTCCTCGGTTGTGTTTCCCTCGTGAAACGTGATCGTGGCGTATGAGCCGGTGGGTGGCATGGGTGAGTCGGGGTAGAGCCCGCCGCCACCCGGTCCTCCCGGCCCAGCCGAAGGCACAAGCACGCCTCCGGCCGGCCAACCCGGCTCGTCCCGGTCCCACTCGCACTCTGAAATGATCAAGGGGATAGTGGCAACCGGGCTCCCGAGCGGGCCCCAGATCACTTTGGCACTCGCACCCACCTCGGTGCCGGCGAACCCGGTGAT
>JAUXJL010000054.1 GCA_030624805.1 Acidimicrobiia bacterium | reverse complement strand
TGATCCTGTATGAACCCGGCGAACGTGGCGACGAAGTGACAATGGTCCAGGCACAACGCACAAAGGACGAGACCCCCGGGAAAAGGCGAGCCCCCGAACCGGACTAGGTGGGCCTGGCGCCTGCGGCGGGCAACGCCAAAGGGCGTTGCTTGACCGTCAGTTGCCGTGAGTGCGACGGGCGGGGGGTCGTGGTGGGGTTTCTCTGGGTCTGGCGCCTGCGGCGGGCAACGCCAAAGGGCGTTGGGCAACGCCAAAGCGCGTTGCTTGGCCGTCCGAAATCCGTTTGTTCGGCGGCAGCACGCGATTTCTTGGCCGGTGACGCGCGCCATCGAATAAGGGGGCCAAGAAATCGCAAAGATGGCGGCCAAGAAATCGAAGAGTCACAACTAACCTCTTCCCTCTCATGGACCACAACCAGATCCGGACTCGTTTTGTGGAATTTTTTGTTGAACGCGGCCATACCCATGTCCCGAGTGCCTCGCTCGTTCCTCCCGATCCGACGTTGCTGCTCACGAATGCCGGAATGGTTCAGTTCAAGCCTTACATGCTTGGTGAAGAGGAGCCGCCGTACCCCCGGGCGGTTACCATCCAAAAGGTGGCTCGCACGAGCGATATCGAGATCATCGGCACCACGGCCCGCCACCTCACTCTCTTCGAGATGCTCGGCAACTTCAGCTTCGGCGACTACTTCAAAGAGAAGGCGATTCCCTATGCCTACGAGTTGATCACCGAGGTCTTCGGGCTGGAACCGGACCGCCTGTGGTACACGGTGTATAAGGACGACAACGAAGCAGCTGAGATCTGGCTGGACGGGGTCGGGGTGCCGGCCGAGCGGCTGCAGCGGCGCGATCGCGACAATTTCTGGCAGATGGGAGTGCCGGGGCCATGTGGTCCCTCCTCGGAGATCTTCTACGACAAGGGTCCCGACTATGGCGAGGACGGCGGCCCGATTGTCGACGAGGAGCGCTTCACCGAGTTCTGGAACCTCGTCTTCATGCAGAACATCCAGGACGTGCCTTATAACGTTATCGGTGATCTCCCGGCGAGAAATATCGATACCGGGGCCGGCCTGGAGCGAGTCGCCATGCTCCTGCAGGAGAAAGACACCGTGTTTGAAACCGATCTCGTGTGGCCGGTTCTCGAGGCGGGTGAGCGGTACCTCGACCGGCGCTACGGCGTTGATGAGCAGGTGGATGTGAGCCTCAGGATTCTGGCCGATCATGGGCGGGCCATGACCCTGCTCATAGGTGACGGAGTTGTGCCTTCGAATGAAGGACGCGGCTACATTCTCCGTCGGCTCATCCGTCGGGCGGTTCGGCGGGCCTGGAGCCTCGGGGGCACCGGGCCTGTGACCAGCGCAGTTATCGAAGCCACCGTGGAGACCCTGGCCGGGGCCTATCCCGAGCTCCGCCGCGCTCGGGATCACATCCTGGAGACCGCTTTGCGGGAGGAGGACAGTTTCCGTCGTACGCTCGAGACGGGAAGCACCCTGCTGGATGAGGAGCTGTCCCGGGTGTCCGAAGTGCTTCCCGGGTCTGTTGCATTCAAACTGCACGACACCTACGGGTTCCCGGTTGAGGTCACAACCGAAATCGCCGCGGAGCGCGGCGTTGGCGTCGATCGAGATGGCTTTGACAAACAAATGGAAGCTCAGCGAGACCAGGCGCGCCGGGCGTGGAAGGGGAGCGAGGTAGCCGCCGAGACTGAGGAGTATCGCAAGCTACTGGGAGGGGTCGATCTCACCGACTTCCTCGGCTACGACCTCGAGAATTCCAATAGCCGCATTGTGGCGCTTCTCAGGGACGGCGCGGCCGTTGAGAGCCTGTCTGCCGGGGAGCAGGGAGAGGTATTTCTCGACCGGACACCTTTCTATGCAGAGGCGGGGGGCCAGGTAGGCGACTCGGGCACGATTTGGACCGAGACGGGTTCGGTGATGGTCACGGATACGCAGTTCGCGATACCCGGCATCACCAGCCACCAGGTGAGAGTGGCGACCGGTAGCATCCGGCAGGACCAGGAGGCGACCGCGGAGATTGACGGCGATCGTCGCGAGCGTATTCGCAAGAGCCACACGGGTACCCACATCCTTCACTCGGCCCTTAGGTCGATCCTCGGCGAACAGGCCCGCCAAGCCGGATCTCTGGTCGAGGCCGGCCGTCTTCGTTTCGATTTCTCGCACCACGCGGCTCTCGATGTCGAAGAGCTGTCGGCGGTTGAGCGCCTCGCAAACGAGCACGTCATTCAGAACGCTCGCGTGACTGCATTCGAGACCTCCAAGCAGGAGGCTGAAGCGATGGGCGCCATTGCGTTCTTTGGCGACAAATATGGGGAAACAGTGCGGGTAGTGGAGGCCGGAGATTTTTCGCGCGAGCTCTGTGGGGGCACCCACACATCCACCACCGGGCAAGTCGGACCCTTGATCGTTACCAGCGAAGGTTCCATTGGCTCCAATATGCGCCGGGTTGAAGCCCTGACCGGTGCCACCGCCTATGAGCACATCGCCGCGCTGCGGTCCGAGTTGGAGGGCGCAGCCGAGGCGCTGCAGACCGGTATCGGCAACGTCGGCCCGGCTCTCACGGCGCTTCTCGCCCGCACCATGGATCAGGAGGAGCGCCTTGGAGCGTTCGAGGACAGGTATCGCTCGGACGCTGCCGCCGGCCTCACCTCTAACCCCGAACGAGTTGCGGGCGCCGCCATGGTGGTGGCGGCGGTGCCGGGAGCCTCGAGCGAGGACCTCCGATTGATGGCGCTCCAAGCCCGTGACAAGGTGAAGCCGGCCGTCGTGGTCCTGGGAACCGAGAACAACGGCAAGGCCCAGCTGGTGGCGGTTGTGTCGAAGGATCTTGTAGAGCGCGGAGTGTCGGCGCGCAGCCTCATCGCGGATCCGGCCAACCTGGTCGGCGGCGGCGGCGGCGGAGATGACGAGGTAGCTCAGGCAGGTGGTCCCGACGGGGCGCTGCTCGACGACGCCCTTGCCAGGGCAGGGGAGCACGTTCGAGGACTGCTTTCGGCGTTGTAAATGGCACGCCTACTCGGACTCGACTACGGAACCAAGCGGATCGGCATAGCCATCTCCGATTCGTCCCGGCTGATCGCGAGCCCATATGCAGTGGTCGGCGCACCGGCGATCTTCGAAGCGCTCGATGAGATCCTCGCCGTCGAAGACGTCGACGCCGTCGTCGTTGGCCTGCCAACTTCGCTTGACGGTACAGAGGGGCCATCGGCTGCGGCCGCCCGCTCGCTGGGAGAACGAGTCGGTTCCCACACCGGCCTGGAGGTCGTGATGGTCGACGAACGGTTCACAACCAAGCTGGCCGAGGATGCCCTCATTGCGGGGGGGGTGAGGCGGGCCAAACGGCGCGATATCCGCGACAAAATGGCTGCGACCGTTATGTTGCAGGGACACCTAGATTCACTCCGATGACCACACAATTGACCGTAGTTCCACAATACGATCCGATACCCCCGCGCCGACCATTCTGGATTGCGCCTTTGATCGCCCTTGTGCTCCTGTCAGCTGGTGCGTTCGCAACTATCCAGATCGGGACCTGGGCCGGTGAGACAGTTCGCCCCGACGACGCTGCCGCCATTGAAGCCGGAACCCCTGTCACTGTCGAGATACCGGCCGGCTCGACGGCTCGCAACATTGGCGCCCTGCTGGAGGACGCGGGCGTCATCGGGTCTTCGGTCGAGTTTGTTGATGAGGTGGCTATCCAGGAGCTCACCTCTGCCTTGAAGGCCGGGTCATACGAATTGACGACCGGTATGGCAACCGACGACGTGCTCCAACAATTGGTGGCGGGGCCGGCGGGGGACGACACATTCCGTCTCACGGTGATCGAGGGCCTCTGGATCGATGAAGTTATTGCCTCCTTGGCCCGGCAAACCGAATTCACCGCCGAAGAGCTATCCGAGCCACTCGTGACCGGGAACGTCACCTCGAGCCTCATGCCCGAGACCCTGGCAGGCGGCCGTTTGTCGGATTGGGATGGTCTGTTATTTCCCGACACGTATGAGTTTTTCGTCGACGCAGTGCCAGAGACGATCGTTGGGACGCTGGTTTCAACGATGGAGGATCGGGTGGCTGCCGTCGACTGGTCTCGGCTCGAGTCGCTTGGGTTTGTTGACGACCCCGACACCGCCAGCAACGAAGCCATCTACGACGCTCTGATCGTGGCTTCGCTCATTGAGGCTGAAGCCAAGCTCGACGATGACCGCCCGTTGATTAGCAGCGTCATCTACAACCGTTTGGAGATAGGTCAGGGCCTGAACGTCGATGCCGCGCTTGTTTATGCCAAAGGTGAGCGCGGGGTGCCGACCGACGCAGATAAGGAGATCGACTCGCTCTACAACACCTATAGATACGCCGGGCTGGTCCCGACTCCGATAGGTGCCGTTCGGCGCGCCTCGCTCGAGGCGGCCGCCAACCCGGCCGAAACAAACTTCTACTACTACGTGGTTGTGGACGACGAAGGTCGGCACGGTTTCTCTACGACCCTCGATGAGCACAACGCCAAGGTGGCCAAAGCGCGGGCGGAAGGGATTATTTAGGGGCCCTCAATATTTCTCTTCGTATTTCTCGGCCGCGTCGCGAACACCGTGGGGTTGCGGGCCGACAAAGGCCGGGCTTTGCCCGGCTTGGCAGTTGCGTCGCAACTGCTTAGCTGCCCAAGGGGCAGCCGAGTGTTGCCACCGGATGGCGAAGTGATCGACGGCTGGCGCCGCCGGCGCCAAGCCCGAGGAAACCCCATTTATTGAGCCAGCAACGCTGTTGAGAACTACGTATTGCGTACTGCGTATTGCGTATTGCGTATCGCGTCCTGCGTATTGCGTATTGCGTCCTGCGTCCTGCGTATTGCGTCCTGCGTATTGCGTCCTGCGTCCTGCGCCTCAGGGAGACAGCCGCTCCTTGAGCCATTCCGACCCGGTGTGGCGATACCGAATCCGGTCGTGGAGACGGTCAGGTTGACCCTGCCAGAACTCGACCACAACCGGTTGGAGGCGGAACCCGCCCCAGTGAGCGGGTCGCGGGACACCACCGGATGCGAACTTCTCGTCGGCCGCGGCGAAGGCCTGTTCCAGCTGGCTCCGATCGGAGATCACGTCGCTCTGGCGTGAGATTCCAGCTGTGAGTTGCGCTCCACGGGGTCGGGTGGCGTAGTACTCATCGGACTCTGCTTCATCGATCGGCCTTGCGAAGCCTTCGATCCGGACTTGACGGTGAAGATCCAGCCACGTGAAGTTGAGTGCCGCCTGCGGGTTGACGGCCAATTCGCGGCCCTTGCGGCTCTCGTAGTTGGTATAGAAGACGAATCCGCGGTCGTCGAAACTCTTGAGCAGGACGGTTCTCACCGATGGTTTGTCATTGCGGGCCGTCGCCAGAATCATCGCGTTTGGCTGAGTGAGCCCGGCTTCCTGGGCAGCCTCGAACCAAGCGGCGAACTCGGTGACCGGGTCGTCCGCCATGTTGTTGGGGTCCAGCAGGGAGCTGTCGGAGTGACCGATCATGTGAAACGGAAGCTCTCGACGACCATCTCGAACTGGGTGGCGTCGAATTCAAAGAACTCGACCGGCGATATGAGCGTGAACGTGACCAGCAGAGTCTCGCGCAGCGCCACTTGCTCACGGATCACGATCGGGAGCCCGTTGAACTCGTCGGCGTATTCGAACCAGACTGAGCGGACGCCATCGACATCCTGTTCGCCTGATTGCAAAACCCGGAAATCGGGTACGAACAGGGACAGATCGTCCTGGATGCGCTGGATGTGAGCGTCGAGATCGAACCCGGCCTCCTGTGTCTCCAAGGAGATTGCAACGGTCGTCGCCGGTAGAGCCAGAGCTGTGTGGTCCTCGAGGAAGCCGACACCGGTGCCGGGGAAGTCGGGATCGTTGCTCCAGTTCTCCGGGTAGGAGAGCGTGAAGCCCGGATGCGTATGTGTCAGACCGTTCGGGAAGAGTGTCGTGCTCGTCGTAGATGAGGGCGGGGAAGTGCTCGTGGTGATTGTTGAGGTGGTTGTCGAAGGCGCAACGGTGGTTGTCGTACTTGGGACTGTCGACTCGAGAGTCGGGTCGGCGCTGCCTCCGCTGCACGAGGCAGCGACCACGGCGAGAGCGACCGCACGTTTGCGCATGGGGCGAGTGTAGGAACCCGGATCTCGGTTAGACGCGGTATTCGTCGTAGTGGTGGAAGGCCGCGATCGGTCCCCGGACCTTCAAATGTGTGGCCTGCGCCTCAAACGACTCCTCCAAGACTTCGCCATCCCGATGCAGGCCTGCAACGACCTCTCCGTGCTCGTAGGGGACTACGAAGGCCGCCACGATGTGGTCGGCCCTGCGAGCCTCAGTGAGTCGGTCAAGGAGCTGGTCGAGGCCGTCTCCCTCTCGGGCCGAAATGGCAATCGCGGCGTCGTGAAGGGCTAACAACCGCTCCACGACCAAAGCTGGGGCGACGTCAGACTTGTTGAACACAATCAGCTCGGGGAGCCCGAGGGCGCCGATTTCGCCAAGTACTTCGTGTACTGCAGCGATCTGACGGGCGGGCTCGGGGTCGGATGCATCAACCACGTGGAGCAACACATCGGCTTCGGAGATCTGTTCGAGGGTGGATCGGAACGCCTCGACCAGTTCGTGGGGCAGGTTGCGCACAAACCCGACCGTATCCGAAAGCAGCAACGGCCCCGACGCGAGCTCGAGGCGACGGACCGTCGGGTCGACAGTCGAGAACAGCTGATCCTCGGTCAGGGCGCCGGCATCGGTGAGTGCGTTGAGCAACGTCGATTTGCCTGCATTTGTGTATCCAACGAGCGCGACCCCAGTCACGTCGGCAGTAGCCCGGGCCTTGCGCTGGGTCTTTCGAACCCGCCCGATGTGGGCCAGCTCCTTCTCGAGCTTGGTAATGCGGGTGCTGATCCGCCGGCGGTCGGTCTCGAGTTTCGTTTCACCCGGTCCGCGGGTCCCGATTCCGCCGGCCAGTCGGCTCATGGCGATGCCGCGGCCCCGCAGGCGGGGGAGGCGATAGCGGAGCTGTGCCAGCTCCACTTGCAACATCCCTGCCTTTGAGGTGGCGTGCTGGGCGAAGATGTCGAGGATGACTGCCGTTCGGTCGACCACGTCGCACCCGAAGACTTCCTGCAGGTTGCGCTGCTGAACGGGGCTGAGCGGGTTGTCGAACACCACCAGGTCCACGTCGGCGGCGGTAGCTTCCCGTCGAAGGCGCTGGGCTTGGCCTTTGCCGATGAAGGTGGCGGGGTCGATCCGGTCACGAGTGAGGATCGTTCGGCCTTCCGGCTCGGACCCCGCCGTGACGGTGAGCTCGCCCAGTTCGCCGATAGAAAGTTCGGCCTCGCGGTCGGTGATTCCGGTTGTCACAACGCTCACGAGGTAGGCCCGCTGCTGGACAACACCGAGGTCGGTCTCGGTGGCGGTGAGACGTCGGCGTTGCCTGCCCCCGGTCGTCAAGTGGAAACGATCCGAGGTCTAGAGGAGGGAATCAGAACCGCTCCCGACCTCCACGATCCATTCGATGTACTCCTGGAGGGTTTCTTTGTCCCAGATCTTCAGCCCTTGCAGCACGGCGTCTCCGAGGGTTTCGGTCGGGCTCACATACCAACGGCCGTCCTCTTCTACGGCCAGGATGCCGGTATCAGCAGCACCGAGGTCGCCGAGGAAGTCTGGTGTCTCAATGCCGGTGAGGCCGGAGCCGAGGGCGTCGGCGATCTCCGAATCGCAGGTGTTGATGTGATCGGGGATGGGTGCCCCGAAGCCGCTGAGCGTACCGCTCGCATCGTTGATTGTGATGTCGAAGCATGCGCCATCGAAACTGATGGCGCCGTCGATCTCGAGGAAGAATGAGCTAAACGCGAGGTCGAAGCTCTCGATCTTCACCCGCTTGGTGTTGTCTCCGGCATCTGTCACCGAGGTTCCAAGTGAGTTGAGGTCGATGGTGACGAAGCTCCCGAACGCACCAACGGTTTCGTTGTAGTCGGCCATGACAAGGGGCATGTAGTCGTACAGGGCTCGCATCTCGGTGGGAGGCAGCATGCCGATGAGGCCTTCGAGGTCAAGTGAAAGTAGCTCGCGGAAGGCGGCTTCTACTGCGGCCTCCGCAGAGTTCGCACCGATCGGCGTTACCCCGTTGCCGAAGCTGGGGGTGCCGTATCCGGTTTCGGTGAAGATGGCGTCCATGGCGGTGTACCAAAGGGAGAGGTACCAGGCGCCATCCTCTTCGACGGCCACCATATAGAAGTCTTCGCCGGCCAGGCTGTCTGACTCAGGAGGCGGGTCAGTCAAGAATTCCTCGCGACTTTCGGGCGGAATGTTGTCGAGGATGAGGTTGCCGAGTGGCAGCTCGGCCGGATCGACGTCGAACAAGACGTCCCCATCTGTCAGGTAGACGCGCACGAACCCCTCGGCGATTGGCTCAGTACGGAACGTCAGGTCTGTGAATTCGAGGCTGAGGCCGCTGATGGCTTGGGGATTGACGTCGTCGGTGAGGACGTCGAGGCGTTTGAGCTCGGTTCCGATCGAACCGGTGTAATCAATGACCGGATCGGCTTCACTGGGGAGGAAGGCGTCAACGCTCGCAACCAGGTCTTCAGCGGACAGGCCGTCAAAGAACTTCTGCATAGCTGCTTCGGGGCTTTCGGCGCCGTCGTTGCTGCGACCGGCGTTCATAGTCGCGAACGCAACCGCAGCAATCGCGATTACGGCCAGGAGGATCAAACCACCGAGTACGAGCTTGCGGCCCCGGTCGTTCCCCGTCGGCTGCTCAGGCATCGGAGCCGCGATCTGGCCAGCCTCAATGTGGCCCATTGGGTCTTGGTCGAATGTGTCCACGGAAAAAGCCCCCGGATGGTGTGTCAATACCTGGTTGTTTCGACACCAAAAGCCTATACCTTGAACGAGAGTATCCGGTGCCGAAACCGACTTGAAGTGGAGCCGCGGGTTAACCTCTGCCCGGGAAGGAACGCCGTGTTTACTCGACCTCGCCACCGTCCGCTGATACGTCCCGGGACGTTTCGCTGATGCCGACTCTTCGACTCTTCGCCGGTCTCCGCCAAGCCGCGGGGACCTCCGAAGTCAATATTCCAGGCCAAACCGTTGACGAGATTCTCGCCGCCGCCGCAGCCACGTATGGGTCGGATTTCGCCCGCAGCCTCGCCACCGCCAACGTTTGGGTAAACGGGGAACCTGCCGACCCGTCTACTCGAGTGGCAGACGAAGACGAGGGGGCAGTGTTGCCTCCGGTTTCCGGTGGAACCATCGAGGACGTCAAGCTCGGTCGCGAAGATGAAGCCCGAGCCGTTCCCGCCCGCTATCTGCAGACACCGGCGCTGCCCCTGCTGGCCTGGGCCGTGCTGCTTGCTGCCAACCTCGGATCCGACAAGTGGTTTGCAATCGTGCTTGTCGGGGTGGCGGGTGCCTGGGTGTGGGACGCCTTCGATGAGGCGGCCAGACGCGGCAGTGGCCTCATGCGCTGGCCGGCGTTGATTTCCATAATTGGTGTAGTGGGATCGGTGTGGGCGTGGAGTTCGGAAGGTTTCGGGGTCGTAACGGCCCTTAGTGTGTTGTTGGTCCTGGCTTGGGCGGTTCTGAGCCCCAGCATGCACACGATTGAGGCAGCCGGCGGCACTGTGTTGGCCACCCTGGCAGTGACCGTTGCGGTTGGGGCGCTCGTTCTCGTACGACTAGGAGCAGATGGAGAGAGTCGGATTACCGCGTTCCTCGTCATGCTGCTCGTCGCCCACGTGGTCATGTGGCTGCGTCTCGGCTCAGATGACGCCGGG
>JAUXJL010000257.1 GCA_030624805.1 Acidimicrobiia bacterium | reverse complement strand
GAAAGTTACGGGTGGCCGGCAAGGTCGTCGAAGTTCCACCGGATACCGGCCGAAGCAAAAGACCCGTCGACGTATCAACGGGGGTGCCGAGAACGGCACCGCCGGACACCAACATCACTACCGACAACACAGCGGCAAAGACGAGCCAGATTCCATGCCGAGTCATAACGATGTTCTCCTTCGCCCAGGCCCATTTGGAACCAATTGAGAGCGAATTCGCTCTCAGACCGCAGCACCTGAGTTACAGCAAGCGTCGGCATGAAATCGGGCCCACCTGAGGATTACGAGGCAATGGTTTAGAGGTGGGCCCGGGTTGCTGGGTTCCCCTAATCGTCTGCAGGACGGCTCGGCTGGACTGCAGCCCGCCCGAGCCGTTCAACCAGGTGAGTCGAATCGTCATACAGGTACGCTTGTGTCATGAGGTCGTCGACGGCGCCCGCAGGCGGGCCCTTCC
Source organism: Acidimicrobiia bacterium (assembly GCA_030624805.1). Classification (GTDB taxonomy): domain Bacteria; phylum Actinomycetota; class Acidimicrobiia; order Spongiisociales; family SHLN01; genus SHLN01. The sequence goes on along the minus strand of JAUXJL010000257.1, from coordinate 3,242 downwards.
TGATCGAGGACTGCGCGTCGGCCTGCCTCTCGAAGTGGAGAATGGGGCGTTCACGGTCCAGGCGATTCCGGAACGTTGAGCGACCGCTCAGGGGGCAATCGCCTGGGCTATGAAACCGGTGACGTGGTCGATCACCTCTGGACCGGCCACCAGGCTCGGGTCGTTGTGGTCGGCCCCGGCAATCACCACCAGCTGTTTTGGCCCCGGTGCGGCCGCAAAGATCTTCCGGCTCTGGCTGATGGGCACGATGGAGTCGGCGTCTCCGGCGATGACCAGCGTCGGCACTCGCACCGACCCGATTCGCTCGTCCGACCGATAGCGGTCCTTGAGCAAGAAGCCCACCGGCAGCCAGGGGTAGTGCACGCGTCCGATGTCGGCCAGAGACGTGAAGGGCGATCGCAGGACCACGGCTGCCGGTGGGTCGGCGCCGGCCATCTGGATGGCGACTGCGGCTCCGAGCGATTCCCCCAGGTAGACGAGCGGACTACCGGGCGTGCGTTCTCTCACGTAGGCCGCCGCCGCTTGAGCGTCGCGGGCCAATCCATCCTCCGTAGGATGTCCGGGATTTCCTCCGTACCCGCGGTAGTCGGTCAATAGCACGCCAAGTCCGGTGGCGGTGAGGCCGGTACCAATCGGCGCCCGGTCGGCTCGGTTGCCGGCGTTGCCACTGAAGACAATCACCACTGCGTGCCGGGGTTGCGGCGGTGCGTACCAGGCTCGGAGCCGGAGGCCATCGGTCGTCTCGAAAGAGACTTCCTCCCAACCGGCACCCATGACCTGTAGGGATGGGGCGCGCCCGTCGGGGAAGTAGATGAGGCGACGCTGTGCCGCCCACAGGCCGGTGGCCGATGCCACGACAACGGTGAGAACGGCGAGCAACCCCAGAGCCCTCCTCCTCGATCGTATGGCCATGAGTCGCTTCCACTATCGCACAGCAGGAGGCAAGCCCCGTTCGGGCCGCACCGTCGGTGCGCCGCTAGGCGCGCTGGGAAATCCCGTGGGGGAGCGCGGACGAAGCGCTGCGGCGAGCGTTCTGTGCTTCACGGTTCTGTCTGAGCGGGTCCTGCGGCCCTTAGTCCCGCCTGGTGACTTGCCGGTCGTGAGAGGCCTGTTGGATCGCACCGGTGCACTCGGCAGGAGCCGTTGGCTCAAGTTGGTAGAACAATGTATGCGATGTATACATTGAAAAGACTGTAAACATGGGGGGCGTCGCAGAGTCCTTAGCGAGCCGGAGGGTGACGTGATCCAAGAGCAACTTTTCGCGTCGCTACGGTCGTTCAGGGCCGAGCAACTCTACGACACGGACCCCGATCCCGTCCCTTGTCACCCGGAAGTGCTTCCTGCTCGTCTGTAAAGTCGAGAGCTGATGATCGGAGAGTTGGTGAGGAAGCGTTGGCACGCTGGCTGGGTAGTGTTCGCAATGGCAGGCTTCCTCCTGGTGCTGTCGGCCTGTCGCGGCGATGAGGTGGCCGTGACCAGTACCACTGCGGCGCCGGTCACGACCACTAGCTCTCTTGCCGATGCGGCCTACACCCCTCAGTCGGGACCGGGCACGCCGGTGGTCGTCGACTACAACCCCACTTCCTCCGATGTGACCGCCTTGTTGTTCCTGCTTCAGCACAGCGGCGTGCGGGTGGACGCGATCACCATTCCCGGCACCGGCGAGTCCCATTGCGAACCGGCGGTGGCAAACACGCTCGGCCTGCTGGCCGTCGTCGGCAAGGACGGCATTCCCGTGGCATGCGGGTCCGCCGAGCCCATTGCCGGTGATAACGACTGGCCCGATGATTGGCGGGACGCAGCCGACGAGTTGCCCGGCCTTACTCTTCCCGCAGGCGGAGAGCCGTCGCCCCTGAGTGGACCGGAACTGCTCGTGGCTGCCGTCACTCAATCGCCTGAGCCCGTCAAGCTCCTGACTTTGGGCCCGCTCACCAATGTGGCCGAGGCCCTTTCTCTCGACCCCACCCTCGTCATCAACCTGGACGCCGTCTACATCATGGGCGGGGCGGTCGAGGCCGACGGCAACGTGTTCGCCAACCAGTTCGCCGAATGGAACATCTGGATCGATCCGGCGGGAGCACAAGCCGTGCTCGACTCGGGTGCCCCCATCGTTTTCGTTCCTCTGGATGCCACCAACGACGTACCCGTGACCATCAGCTGGGTCGACCGGCTGGCCACCGCCCGTTCGACGCCGGCCGCCAACGCAGTCTTCGATCTCTTCAATGCCAGTCCCGGCGTTCTGGAGGGAGGTTTCTACTTCTGGGACGAACTGGCGGCCGCCGTCTTGACCGACCACTCCTACGTCACGCTGGCCGACGCCACTGTGTCGATAGTCCAGGACGGCCCCGAGACGGGTTGGACGAAGCCGGATCTTGACGGCGTTCCGGTGCAGGTGGCCGTCGGCGCCGATTCTTTCCGGTTCGAGCGGGATCTGCTCAGTGTCCTCAACGGTGGTGACCCGCTCGAGGTGGTGGCGGCCGATCCAGTAATGGTGGCGTACTTCAAGGAACTAGAAGCGATCGGGGGGATGCTGGACACCACTATCAACGCTTGGTTCGAGGAAAACGAGGAAGCAGTTGATGTTCTCTTCGATCCTGAGAATGCCGACATCGAACAGGCCCGCGAGATCATGCGAGAGTTCGTCGAAGTTGTCATGGAGGCGCTCCGCCAGGTCCACGCTCTGACCGGAGAACTGGACCCCCCGGCCGAACTAGCAGACGCTCATCACGCCTATCGGGCCATGGTGGAGGCGGTCCTGTCGCTCGAGTCCGAGATCCTCGCCGAGCTCGAGGCGGCCGGCCCCGACGATTCACTCAACGTCTTCGAGACCGAGCTGAGCGCCGCCTTTGACGACTTGGAGACTGCCTGCTTCGACCTCCAGTCCATGGCCTCCGAGCGAGGCATCAACGTAGACCTGGCCTGTAGCGGAGAGTAACCCGCCCCATCAGTCGGGCGTGGTCGTGGTGAGCTCCCCGATAGGTTGGCCTGGGCGGAAGTTCAGCCCAGCCTGCCGGAGACGGTTGGGAGCATGTACGGACTCGCATTCTGGAGCGGAGCCTGGCCGACCTGGGCTACGACTGCAGCAGTGGCAGCGCATGGACGACGTCTGGACCTTCGCCGAAGGGATTGGCGGCAATCGGTAGGCCCGGCGCGGATCCATTCTTGGGCGGCCGGGAAATTCTATGGGGTTGTGGTGGGTGGTGTTGGCGGATGCCAACAGGACTTGTCGCGACGGATCTTGG
>JAUXJL010000220.1 GCA_030624805.1 Acidimicrobiia bacterium | reverse complement strand
GCACACGAAACCGGCGGCATGGAAGCGGCCCGCGGCATCCTCCTCACCGGTCTCCCGGGGTGCGCTAGGTCGTTCATAGCCAAGACTCTGGCGCGGACATGGGAACTAACCCCTGGTGTTGCTTGACCCCTCCCGGCTCTACCGGCCCTAGAAACCGAACAGCGATTGCACGAGTCTCTCCGCAGCATTGACTCCCTCGCTCCCGCAGTCCTGTGGATCGACGAAATAGAGAAAGGATTCGCCTCCGGTGGCATGAGTGACTCGGGGGTCAGCCAGCGCTTGCTCGGAACGTTCCTTCGCTGGATGCAAGAACGCCGGCCGGGAGTTTTCCTGGTCGCCACAGCCAACGACGTGTCGGCGCTTCCGCCTGAGTTGTTGCGAAAGGGACGATTCGACGAAATCTTCTTCGTCGATCTCCCCGATCGCAAGGCGCGGAGAGACATCCTGGCTCTCCACCTCGACAAACGAGACATCACGCTTTCAGAGCATGAGCTTCAACGGATCACCAGGCTTGCAGACGGGTTCTCCGGCGCCGAGATTGAAGCAGCTGTGGTCGGTGGCCTGTATCGGGCATACGCGGCCGGCCAACCTGCAGATGGCACCGACATCGGCGCCGAGATTGAGGCGACAGTGCCGTTGTCGATTTCTCGCGCCGAGGATGTCTTGTCCTTGCGAGCCTGGGCAGCCGATCGGGCCGTAGCGGCCTGAGGCTTCCAGATGGGCGTGGGGCCTGAGAACCTCACACAGTTGGTGACAAAGGGCCTCAATCAGACCTCTTTGGTCGTGTTTCCGACACGACCCGGGAACGGCGCTTGCTCCGGTAGAATATCTCGATGGATATCGATACAGAGGCATGGCGCTGGTTCTGGACCGTTCTGGCCGCGATACTCATGGTCGGCGAGATTTTCTCGCCGGGGTTCTTTCTGCTGCCATTTGGGATCGGGGCCGCCGCCGCCGGCATTCTTGCCTGGGCCGACCTCGGCAATGCCGGAGTCCAATGGGCTGTGTTTCTCGTGGTCTCGATTGGGGCACTGCTCAGCCTCCGACCGCTCATCCGCAAGCAGGATGAAGGCGAGACCGCGGCGATCGGTGCCAACCGGTACCTTCGCAAGCAGGGCATCGTCCTGGAAGACATCGACATGCGAGCCGGGACCGGCATGGTGCGCATCGATACCGAGGAGTGGCGGGCGGTTACCGAAGGCGAATCGATAGCCGCCGGGACCGAAATCATCGTTTCACGAATAACGGGCGCACGGCTGGTCGTGGAAGCGACCGAACAAACGCCAACTTAGGAGGTTCTGTGGGAGCTGTAGTAGCACTTCTTGCGATCATTGTTTTTGGGCTGTTCGTCGTGGCTGCGACGGGTCTCAAGATCGTCCGACCGTACGAGAAAGGGCTTGTAGAGCGACTCGGAAGATACCGAGAGACCCTCAACCCCGGCCTCCGTTGGATCATCCCGTTCGTTGAACGGATCATCAAGGTCGACATGCGGGAACAGGTCGTTGACGTCCCGCCCCAGGAGGTCATCACCAAAGACAACGTGGTGGTCACCGTCGACGCCGTCGTCTACTACCAAGCAACCGACCCGGTCAAATTGAAGTACAACATCAACAACTTCATCCAGGCTGCCACCAAGCTGGCCCAGACCAACCTCCGTAACCTGGTGGGCGACCTTCAGCTGGACGAGGCACTCACCTCACGTGACATGATCAATACGACGCTCCGGGAGATCCTCGATGACGCGACCGACATGTGGGGCACCAAGGTGATCCGGGTCGAGATCCAGCGGATTGAGCCCCCACCAGACGTCACCGAGGCGATGCACCGGCAGATGAAGGCCGAGCGGGACCGTCGTGCGCTCGTGACCGAGTCCGAGGGTGAGAAGCGGTCCCGCATCCTTCAGAGCGAGGGTGTTCGCGAGTCGGCCATTCTCGAGGCTGAGGGCCAGGCCGAAGCCATCAAGAAGGTGGCCGACGCCGATGCCTATCAGCTCGAGATCGTGGCCGAAGGTGAAGGACGTGCCATTGAGCGCGTGTTCCGGGCCATCCATGAAGGCGACCCGACCCCCGACCTCATCGCCATCAAGTATCTCGAGGCGCTCGCACAGATCGCCGACGGCAAGGCAAGCAAGGTTTTCATCCCGCTCGAGTCGGCTCGAATCCTCGGGAGCGTCGGGGCGGTAGCCGAGCTGTTCGGTCAGGACATGGGCAATGGTCAAGATCCAAGTCGGGACACCGACACTCTCGACTAGTTCGGCACCATATCGGCGGTCCCAGCTCTAGGGTGATGCGATGTTGTGGGTGGCATCAATCCCTTCGCCGGATGTAAACGGCTTCGACATCGGCCCGTTGACGGTCAACTTTTATGGGGTGGCCATCGCCCTGGGAGTCATCGCCGCAATCTGGCTGGCAACCCGCCGCTTCGAAGCCCGGGGCGGCGACCCGAAGACAATCGAACGAGCCAGCATCATTGCCGTCATCGCCGGCGTTCTCGGCGCTCGTGTTGGATACGTCATCACGCACCCCGAGGCCCGCAACACCGTTCTCGAGCCGCTGCAAATCTGGAATGGTGGACTGGCTTTCTTCGGCGGGCTGCTCGGTGGCGCAATCGCCATGATCTGGGTGATGCGACGAGAGGGCGCCAGCATCCCGGACGTGGCCGACTCGGTCGCCCCGGCGATTCCTCTCGCACAAGCGATCGGCCGCTGGGGGAATTACTTCAACCAGGAGCTGTATGGGCGACCAACCGACCTTCCCTGGGCAGTGGAAATCGACAACCCGGTCCAGGAGTACCTCGACTTCTCAACGTTCCACCCGACATTTCTCTACGAGTCGCTCCTCAACTTGATAGTGGTCGGAATCATCCTGTGGGTTGAGAAGAAGTTCGAGCCGGCCCGAGGAAGCCTCTTCCTCGTCTACCTCACCCTGTATGGCGTGGTGCGGTTCCTCATGGAGCTGCTGCGCACCGACACCACCTACAGGCTCGCCGGCTTGAGCCGCAACGGATGGATCTCCCTGCTGGTGGCTATCGGCGGCACGGTCGGCTATGTGGTGATGCAACGTCGGGTGCGATCCACCTCGTGAAACAACTCCTGATGGGAGCGCTACTACTCGCCGCCTGTTCCGCCTCCGATGCCGGAGACACCTTGCTCAGTCAAGCGACCGCTCAGGTCCCCGACGCCTCCTCCACGACTATCGTCTCGACGACCCAACCTCCGCCCGCGGTTGAGGCCTGTGATCCGAGCCCGTTTGTACCCACCGTCCTCCCCACCCGAGTTGCTGAGCGCCCACCGACACAGAACGTGCCATACGACATCTTTACGATCCTGTCGGGCACCTCCACCAGCGTGTGGAGCCAGGAGGATGGTGCGCCGGTACTAGCCGTTGTGCGAGGGTCGCTCCCCCCAGCTCGCTGGCTCGAAACCCCCGAGGTCGTAACCATCCGGGGTGAGGATGCCGCCCTCGGACAACTCCCGAACGGCGTGTGGGGGGTTGCCTGGTTCGAAGGCCCCGACCGCTGCGACGAGTACTCGATCATCCTGTACCCTCCGGCTACCGCCCAAGAGGTCCGCGCCATCGCCGAGAGCCTGGTCGAGGGATCACGGTCGCCGTAGGCGTCCGCGATCCCAGTCGCCAGCTACCAGTTTCCGTGATTCGATAATAGGTTGCGGGAGACGGATCGATATTCGTTGACAGCTGGGCGGGGACTATCACCCGGGTGGATCCCCTTGATAGAACTCAGACCATGGCGGATTTCAGAAACCTCGCCGTCTGGCAGCACTCCCATCGGTTCAGTCTCAATTGTTCCAAGGCCACATCGACGTGGCCCTCCCAGGAGCAGTTCGGTCTGACTTCCCAGGTCCGCCGAGCCGCCGTCTCTGTCGGGGCCAATATCGCCGAAGGAAGTGGCCGAGGCACCGATCGTGATTTCGCCCGGTTCCTCAGAATCGCCCTCGGGTCGGCCAACGAGCTCGAATCACTGCTACTCGTTGCGGAAGGCCTCGGATACCTGTCACCAGACTCTCATGTGAATCTTCACCGCTCGAATCGAGAGATTCGAAAGATGCTGAACGGTCTGATCAAGACGCTCGGCGGCTAATCCTCTAAATCTCCAAGCAGGACGAGACTAAAAACTGGCGACTGGTAGCTCAGATTCTTTGAGCAAAGCTCAAAGAATCTGGCTCAGGAACAACTTCGTGCGGTCGTGGCTTGGGTTGGTGAAGAAGTGCTCGGGGGTTCCTTCTTCG